>CAMZLP010000001.1 GCA_947311535.1 uncultured Deinococcota bacterium
GTAAATTTCCATATCCTAGGCACAATCCACATCCATTTTCCTTATTATTAAAAAATTATCTCCTAATTGCTCTAATAATTCCGGGGCTAGCATATATTTATCAGTATTAATAGAATCAGTAAATTTCCATATCCTAGGCATTCTCTCCTCCACTTATAAAACCACGTAAGGCGGTATAAGCAGCAGTTGCTGGGCTCGCCAAAAACACTTCTGATTGGGCACTACCCATACGCCCTATAAAATTGCGATTAGTTGTTGATACACAAACTTCATCAGGAGCTAATATCCCCATATGCCTGCCCATACAAGGACCACAACCAGGAGTTGCAAAAATTGCACCCGAGGCTAGCAAGCTAGCAAATGTGCCATCAGCAACCGCTTCTTCTAAAACCTTAGAGCTAGCTGGAATAACTAGTAAACGAGTCCCCTCAGCAACTTTTTTATTTTTTAAAATATCAGCCACAATATGCAAATCATCTAATCGGCCATTGGTACAGCTACCCACAAATACTTGGTCAACTTTTTTATTTTGAATACTCTTAACAGTCTGTACATTATCAACAAAACTAGGCGCAGCTACTACCGATTCTATTTTAGAAATATCAATTTCTATTTCTTTAAAATAATTAGCGTCTTTATCTACAAAAAGCCAGTCTGGAACATTATAATCATTTAATAGTAAGCCACTAACAGGAATAAGCCCAACCTTGGCACCTGCTTCTACCGCTAAATTAGCCATAGTCATTCGCTCTGAGAGGCTAAAATCCTCTAAACCATGATATTCAATACTGGCATATGTTGCCCCATCAGCAGTTAGTTGCCTAATCATTTCTAGTGCAATATCTTTGGCATAAACGTTTTTCTTTTTTTTACCAAGAAAATTAACTTTAACTGTTTTAGGTACTTTTAGCCAAGTTTTACCAGAGCTTGCGGCCATAGCAATATCACTTGCACCCATGCCAGTCCCAAAAGCAGAAACAGCACCATAGGTTGTCGAATGAGAATCTGAACCAAGTATAATTTCACCAGGTTTTGCTCTTTTCTCTTCAATTAATAGCTGATGGCAAATACCGCGCCCTACATCAAATAATTTAATAGCATGTTTTTGGGCAAATTCCCTAGCTTGTTTTTGAGCTTTGGCAACTTCTATATTAGAAGCAGGCGAAACATGATCTATTACAATAGAAATTTTTTCAGGGAATTTAATTTCTCCGCCTAAGTCCTCATTAATAATTCTGATTACATCAGGTGCTATGGAGTCTACAATCATTACCTGATCAACTTCAACAACAACAATTTCATCAGCCAGAACTGTTTTGGCAGCTTTATATGACAAAATTTGCTCAGCAAGAGTCAAAGCTGTATTCATGCGGTTTTCTCATTAGCCCTAAAGAGCAATTCATCAATTTCTTTTAAGCTTAAATCAGCTTTATCAGCCAAGTTTTTGATATTTTTGGTTACATTCTGCAAACTATCAAAAGAAAGCTCGAGCCCAATCTCGTTAGCTCTATTAGCTATAGCATTACGCCCTGTTAGCTTTGAGCCAATTTGTAAGGTTCTTTTTACCCCAAAAGCTTGTGGTGGTATTATTTCATAAGAACCAGGGTTTACGTATATTGCTTTTAAATGCATACCAGCTTTATGATTATAAGCATATTTACCTGTCAAATAATTATTAAATGGTATCCCCACGCCAGTCATTGTGGCAATCATTTTATCTAACTCTGGCAGCATTTCTAAATTATATTTTTGGGCTAATCTCTCGGGATTAGTAGTAAACATACGAGCCAAAAAACCACCTAATGGAGTTATCCCATTTCGCTCACCAATGCCCAAAATACTAGTATCAATATGAGTTGCTCCAGACCTAACTGCCTCAAACGCATTGGCAATTGCACAACCAGTATCATTATGACCATGAAACTCAATATCACAATGCACTACAGCACGTACATCTGCTACTAGCTCTCTAACTTGGCTTGGGGTTGCTACCCCAACTGTATCAGCTAAGCCAACACGATTTACCCCAACTGAATCGGCTGCTGCATAAATCTTCAGCAAGTCCATTTTCTCACTACGAAAACTATCTTCTGATGAAAAACGGACATTTTTGCCCTTTGACTTTACATATTCAATTACTTCCAAACTGTGTTCAATTATCTCTGTTATATCTTTACCGTGGCTAGCTTTTCGCAACTCTTTAGAAGTAGCAAATAAAATATCAAGCCCATAAACACCACAATCAACAGCGACTCGAGCATCTTCAAGATTAGCTCTAGTATGAGTTAAAATTTTAGCATTAAGCCCAAGCCCAGCTATTATTTCTAAGGCCTTTCTTGATTCTTTTGAAGCTACTGGAGTAGTTAATTCTAAATATTCTACTCCAAAAGCATCGAGTGCTTTTGCAATTTCAATTTTATCAGAAAGTGAGAAATTACTAGCTGCAAACTGTTCACCTTCACGTAATGTAGAATCAATAATGTGCCAATCACGGATCACAATGTCTTACTCCAAACTGTTAAATAGGAAAATTAAACAGCCTTAGACTTTGGTTTTTGTTTAAGTCTAAAGCTCTTCATGCAGGCTATCCTAAAACTAAATTTAAGACTTGTCAAGTCCTTAGAAATATAGTCTCAGACTGCTTATATTAAGTTTTTAAAGGTTATTTTTTTACTGCTTTATTTAATAATGCTTTAGTTCTCAATGTCTTTTATTTATTAGCTAAGAATAGCTAATTGCCTATTCTTATTAAATTCCCAAATGCTCACTATCAATATCAACTATCATCTGTACAATAGGAGCATAAGCTTCTATTGTTGCCACTAAGCGCCCATCTAAATCATACTTTCTAATTAAATGTCCACCACGCCTAGCCACATATAAATTACCTTGATGATCTACCCCCAAGTCTACTAATGCGTCAACAGCTTCACCCTGAAGAGCCTCGAGCGCATATGATTCTACAACTTTACCTTCGGTAGAAATTTTTCTGACTTTTCCGCCGGTTGCATCACTAATATAAATATTATTTTCAGCATCAACAAAAAATCCGTCAATGTCCCTAACTCCATCTTCAGATCCACCCAGTTTAAATGCCCAACGAGTTTGGTAAATACCTTCAGAATTAAGTCTTTGAACTTGTTTATTGCCATAGTCCAAAATATAAACATTAGAGTCAGAAGCGACAATGATAATTTTAGGGTCATTAAATAAACCCTTGCCTTCACCTTTGCCCCCAAAATTAAACAAGTATTTACCTTCAGAGTCAAATACTTGAACCATTAGTGTTTCTGAATCCAAAATATAGACATTGCCGTTAGGGGCTACAGAGATTGAAATTGGGTAAAGTAGTTCACCAGGCTTCATACCATAGTCGCCAAAGGAGTCTACAATATTACCAGTTTTATCAAGTCTGTAAATCATTTGGTTCTTTTCTTGACCTACACGGTATTCAAACATTGATGCATAGAACTTTTTCTCTAAATCTAAAGCTATTGCCAATGGTGCCGCCGAAAATGATTTTTCATCCATACCAATATTGCCAGCCGAGGTATGCAAACTACCTTTAGTATCTAAAATACGTAAAATCCCTTGCCTAGCACTAACCGTAATAATTATTCGGCTAGGCAAATCAGCTACGGTATTATCATCAAAATTGCCCGCTTCCAAAATTTCTATAACTTCTGTTAGTCTTGGTCTTTCATCGGGGTCTTTGGCAATCATATCCATAACTAGTTGGTCAAGCTTTTTAGGAATATCTAAATTAAGCTGCCTGGGTGGTGGTGGAGTTTGGAATACTTGTTGATGCACAATAGCTTCATAACCACCTTTAAAAGCTGTTTGCCCTGTTAACATTTCATATAATACTAAGCCTAAACTATAAATATCACTACGATGATCAATCTTTAAACCACGTGCTTGCTCTGGTGACATATATACTGGTGTACCGACTCGAGCCCCTGTCATGGTAAGTCTAGTTAAGACCTTGCCTCCAGCAATACCAAAATCCATTAGCTTCACTGCACTAGGGTCAATTACTAACGGGTCAAGAGAGCTAATGCCTTCACGGGTAATCATAATATTGGCTGGTTTTATATCTCTATGGACAATGCCCACCGAATGTATATGCTGCAAAGCTTTTGCCACTGCTTTTAATACCTCAACACTTAATTCGACAGTAATATCACCATTTTCGACATAGCTTTCCAAACTACGGCCATCAATATATTCCATAGACATATAGTGTCTAATACCAACACTACCGTGCTCATAGGTACGCACAATATTAATATGATCAAGTCGCTGGGCAACTTCGGCTTCGCGGTGGAATCTTCTAATGAATTTTGCATCGGCAACATATTGCTCCATCGGTATTTTAAGAGCGACAATTTTATTGTCAGACTTTCGCCTTGCCCTAAATACGCTGGCCATACCGCCCGAACCAACCTTTTCCATTAGCTCATAGCCAGGAATATTTAATGCTCCTGCAGCCGTGGCCGGATTGGTTTTATCAGGTCTCACCATGCGTTTTTTCTTTTTACGTTGCCGCTTTCGTGATACTGGCCGAGAACGGTTTGCATCTGGTGACAATAGCAATAGTCCTGACGATAAGGCGGTAACTACAAAGAATAAAGCTGACCTTTCTAAACTACCCTGAAAGCTACTAAAATATACAAAAACAGGCAGCAAAAGCCCAAAAGTCAGCATATTAAAGATTGATGGCATCTGTAATAAAAAGAAAACAAATACAACCAGCACCAATAAAAGAATAACTATCATGAGTTTATCTCAGAAACAATCATAGTAATATTGTCATGACCACCACGTTCATTTGCCATCGAAATTAAATATTCTACAGCAGCTTGGTGGTCTTTATTTTGGCGAATTTCATCTAAAATTTCTAATGGTTTTACAAGCCCGTGCAAGCCATCTGTTGCAAGCACAAAAACATCATGTTTTTTTAAGCTAATTTCTATAATATCTGGCGTAACTTCTATTCTCGTACCTAAGGCTCGAGTAATCAAATTTCGCCATTCATGAGTTTCGGCGGCTTCTTCGGTTAATAAGCCCTTTTCTATTTGTTCAGCAACCCAAGAATGATCTTTGGTAATCTGATAGATACTGTCATCTCGAATCAAATATGCTCGAGAATCACCAACATGCCCTAAGTAGACTTCACCTTTATATGCAGCAATTAAGGTTAGGGTAGTACCCATACCTTTATGCTCACCTTCGTGAAATGCTTTTTTAAAGATTTGTCTATTAGCAAAACGAATAGATTTCTCTATGAGTCTATCTATTCCAACAACAGGTTTTGATTGATTAATTTCAGCAACATAAAGATTAAAGCTCTTATCTAAAACCTCGATTGCCAACTTACTAGCAATTTCACCAGCAGCAGCCCCACCCATACCGTCAGCTACAGCAAGCAATGTTAAACTGCCATCAATTGTAGGAAACTGCCAAACTCGATGATAGTCCTCATTGAGCGGGCGTACTCTTCCTACATCTGAACCATGCCCGACATTCTGCGCTAAAATCACAATATTATATTACTCCCTTGTTACACTTCATAGCTGTAAAAATTCTCCACCTTTTTATAACCTCTTAACAATATAAGGGATTTCATATTCTAAAATATTAGTTTTGCTCTCTTGTAATATTACTACTGTGGTCTTTTATTTTTCCAAATTTAGATTCATAGCGAGAAATATTTTCTTCTAAGCTTCTTAAAAAAGCTAGCGCATGCTGAGGATTAGTAATAACCCGTGAATTTACAATTGGAGATTGACCCGGATATGCAAACGCAAAGTCCAAAATAAATTCATCTTTAGTATGTGCTATTAAGGCCATATTGGTATATTGGCCTTTAGCTGTATCTTTATCTATTTCTAACTTTAGCTCTTTAACCTTATTACTCATGCGTTAATAGTTTCTACAATATCTGGTAAAAGTTTACGTAGCTGAAAGCGTGCCCGACCTAAATTAGATATCGAATCTATTGTTGTCAGAACCACATAGTCTTCATCTTTAGTTTCAAGCGGAATCATAAGTACTGGTCCCTCTTCGTACTCAATCATCATCTGCGAGATATTTCCGGCACCCAAAAGCTCAGCTAAAACATTGCTCGAGGCTAATCCACTAGCTATAATCCCACCAACAAAACCCAAATCCTGATCGCTATTACTTGCCTCTTCAACAATAAAGCCCTCACCGCTAACAACGGCTGCACTAATAACACCTTTAATATTTAGAGCTTGGTCTAAAATACTAGATAAATTCACGTTTTATCCTCCTAAAATATCTCTAAGATAAATTTATTTATTTTTTTACTATAGAGTTTGGCCTGGCCAAAGTTACCAGATGAATTCATAATTACCAAACTAAATAATGACTCATTTAAAATATGAGCATAAGCCATCATTCTTTCACTGGTAATCATTATCTCTTGAATCTGGCCGCCTTTTAAGGCCTTTGCCGCGGTATCAATCACAGTGATAATCTTAGTCCATTGCACCGTAAGCTCGGATAAATCCTTACCATCTTGAGGGTATTGTTCTATCAATAAACCGTCAAAATCACCAATAAGGGCAAGTTGGGCACCATCAACACTATCAGTCAAATAAGCTAAAATTTCATTTATATCCTGCATGCCTTATAGCCTAGCACAGCTAAAATGATAATGAAGACGAAATACTTAACCTTTTTTGCTTTCTTTAAGGTTTTATGTAATTATTCTCTTTATGCTCTAAATAGTTGATTGAATGTTTGACAGAGCTAGTGTAAAAAACAGCTTGTATATTCGCATTTTATGAGCCTAAATCATATACTATAAACAAGAAAATAGTCAGCATAGTTGTTTTGATGATTATTTGCAGGGAGGCAACATGAATATTAATATAGTAGCAATAGCTGGCGCAGGAACTATGGGTGCTGGTATCGCCCAAATTAGTGCTGTGGCAGGCTATCAAACCTTGCTTTATGATATTACTGAAGAAGCTCGCCAAGGTGGCATGGAAAGTATTAAAACTAGCCTGAGTAGATTAGTAAAAAAGGAAAGATTATCTGAAGAACAAAAAGCAGAAGCACTTGCCAAAATAACTCTTGTTGGCGATTTAGAGCAATTTAGCCAAGCTGATATAGTCATAGAGGCAATTTATGAAAATCTATCTGCCAAAAAAGAACTTTGGGGTAAAATTGACAAAATTGTAAAAGACAGCTGCCTTTTAGCTAGCAATACCTCGAGCTTATCAATTACCGAAATTGCAGCTTTTTGCTCCCGACCGGAAGACTTTGTAGGTATGCACTTTTTTAACCCTGTTGCTATGATGCCGTTAGTTGAAATAATACGCGGTCTTAGAACTAATGAGGATAGGCTCGAGCATGCTCGAAAGTTTGCTGAGAGCTTAGGTAAAACTGCAATAGTTTGCCAAGATAAACCTGGTTTTATAGTCAATAGAATACTAATACCTTATATCAACGATTCAATTCACGCTCTCTCAGAGGGCGTAGCATCTGCTGAAGACATAGACAAAGCTATGAAACTAGGTGCAAATATGCCAATAGGGCCGCTTGCTTTGGCCGATTTAGTTGGTTTAGATGTTGCTTTGGCTGCCGGTGAAGCCCTTTATCAAGAATTTGAAGACTCAAAATTTAGAGTCTCACCGTTATTAAAACAGATGGTCAGAGCTGGCAAGCTCGGCCGTAAAACTGGTGAAGGTTTTTATAAGTATGAATGAAATAAGAAGTAAGAAGGATTATTTTTATGAATTATGATGAATTTGATATCTCGGCTGATGATTTTGAAAATTTGCTATTTAGCGTTGAAAATAATATAGCGATTATAGAAACTAATCGCCCCAAAGCCCTAAACGCCCTTAACAATGAATTGTTATTAGAGTTAATTACAGTTATTGAATTGGTGGCAATAAGCGCTGATATAAAAGCACTTATTATCACAGGTAAAGGCCGAGCATTTATAGCAGGTGCTGATATTAGCGAATTGCAAACTATAGAAGACAGCTTTGCAGGACGTGATGCCGCCATGACAGGTCAAAATATCTTTAATGCTTTAGCTGCCTTACCTATCCCGACAATAGCAGCGATTAACGGCTTTGCTCTGGGCGGTGGGCTCGAGCTTGCCCTAGCATGTGACCTAAGAGTAGCTAGCCCTGATGCCCGCATGGGTTTACCAGAAGTTAGCTTAGGCTTAATCCCTGGTTACGGTGGAACCCAGCGTTTGCCCCGTTTAATTGGCCAAGGCCGAGCCTTGGATTTAATCCTAACGGGTAGGCATGTAAAAGCTGATGAAGCCTTGCAACTTGGTTTAGTAAACCGTGTTGCCGATGATGCCCTAACAACTGCCAAAGAAATTGCCAACAGTATAATCAAAAACAGCCCCATAGCTCTCGGTTTAGCTAAGGAATCGGTAGTAAGAGGTTTAGATACTTCTCTTTCACAGGGTTTAGAAATAGAAGCTGATATTTTTGGCATGGTGACAACAACAGCTGATATGAAAGAGGGTACGGCTGCATTTTTAGAAAAGAGAGCCGCTGATTTTAAAGGAAGCTAAGGACACATTAAAAATACAACTATCGAAACAATGACTTTAATTGTGTCTTGTCTGCTTAAAGTACACGATTGCAAATTGAGTAACCCTACTGGATATATGCTGAACTTGCAAAATATTCTGCTTAAATGTGCAACTTATCAAGTAAAAGTTGTGATTGCAAAAGACTAGTCTTTTGCAAAGTAATCTGAGCTTAGTACACTATATAGCCTTAAAAAGATAGCTAAATGGTTTATATTTGTTTTGACAAATATAAACCACCGTGCTATTTTCATATTAACAAACTAGTTTGATTTTTAATAGAGTCTATTGTTATATCAGCAATATCTGTATAGGGGTTCGGAGAGATGTAATATGAGAAAATTTCGTGTGGCTAGGTTATTTTTAGTGTTTATTTTTTTGGGTTTGGTCTCTTGTTCTGAACAAAGTTATGTTAGAGCCATTGTATAAATAGTAAATTCATTTATTCAATGGCTCTAAGTAGAAAGGTGAATTAAATCGTGAAATACAAGAAGTCATTTATTTTGACAATCATTATAATGATAATGGCCAATGGCATTCGAACAGTTGTTTTTAGCCAAAATCAGCTAGCTGATTTTCAAATAATAAATAAAGCAACTGTTTCTCAAGAAGATCAAATTTTAGCTATACTTGAAGAAGTCAAAATAACCACAGGGTTTACCTTTGACAAACTAATTAGCAAGAAAAATAGCCAACCTGGCTTCTATTCTGTAATTTATCAAATTAGTACTGAACAAAGTACCGGGAAGCCAGGTGCAACAGACTTTATAAGTCAACATACTTTACTAATAAGTCTTAATAGCGCACCCAATAGACCATTTTCCCGTTGGCTAATTACTCAGCTTAGAAGTGATAAAATTATTGAAACAAAAATGGATGGCTCTATAATTGAGTACAACTCACCTAAACAAATCAATAGTGTTGGGCAATTAATAAGCCCAGCAAGCATTTCGCTTAACAGTCAATTTGATATGATTTTAGCAAATGCAAACAAAATAACTGGAAAAGCATTTAATACCTTATTTGAAGAAAATAAGCTTAATAATAAAAATGGTCTTTATGCTCGTGTTTATACTATTGCAAATCAAAAGCCGATTTTTAATTTTAGCTCTCAAACATTTTATGAAAATGAATATCTAACAATTAATATAGGGCACTATCCTTCACTTATTAGTCATCTTTGGAATATTACGCAATGGCAAGGCGAATCTCTAATCATGACTTTCGCAGATGGTTCTTCTGGAATTATCGAAAAGCGAAAGCTAGAACCCCATTGGTTTTCAGACTACGGTAGCAACTTCGCAAAATTAAAATCTCAAGCTAGCAAAGTAAGCAAGCAAGGGTTTACAGAAATCATTACCGAGATTAGAAACAATGATGTTTGGGCTCGAGCCTATCGCACAGCAGGCGATACCGACAATTCCAAAGTTCTAGTAATAACTCTAATCTACGAAAACCAAAATATAAAAGATAAAAGTTGGTCATTCTTAAGCCTTGATACTGGCTTAGTAACAAGCTTAAATTCTGATGGCAGTACCACGACCTATAAGTCTGATAAATAGATTTTGCAGCCAATTAGCCTTATGTAAAGATTGACTAAAAAACCTCTGGTTTGTTTTTATCATGTATAGCAAATTCGTTTATTGCGTTTTCTCTAAGCAACATCACATAAAAATAAATTGATTGATAAGATTGGAGTCCAAATGAACAGTTTTACAAAAAGAATTCTCCGCCATGTGTATTTTGTTCTTGTATTTACACTATTGTTTTACCTTTTAAAAGATTACATTTTGCCATATA
>CAMZLP010000002.1 GCA_947311535.1 uncultured Deinococcota bacterium
CCCCCCCTTTTCTTTTATTTCTACGCCGACCAGCGACATCATTTGTAATTTTCTAAACGATGATATTCCGTTGATATCGGTGATTTGGTTTTCCCAGAGATAAAGCCCTTGCAAACTTGTCAAAGCTGATAGGGCTGAGATATCGCTGATTTGGTTGTTGTAGAGACCAAGTCCTTGCAAACTTGTCAAGGCTGATAGGGCCGAGATATCGGTGATTTGGTTTCTACCAAGAGAAAGCTCTTGCAAATTAATCAAAGATGCTAGGGCTGAGATATCGGTGATTTGGTTGATGTGGAGCCAAAGTCTTTGCAAACTTGTCAAAGCTGATAGAGCCGAGATATCGGTGATTTGGTTATAGCCAAGCTTAAGCTCTGTTAAGTTAACAGCATATTGCAAACCCTCTAAGCTCTTCACCTGCTCTGAAGCCGTAGTATCCTTGTCGTGCTTGGTATCAAGGCTTGTCATACTTTGCAAAGCACTACAAGTTATTTTACTAACTCCCAACTGGGTTTTAATAGCATTTTGCAAATTAACATCGGGTATGTTCGGTGGGTCAACACAATTCTTTGTAAAGGTTGCGGTTATGGCTTTGGCTTTATCCATTGTTACTACACAAGTATTAGATACTGCCGTAGTAGCCGCTTCGCAGCCTTCACTCCAGGAAGTAAACGATGAGCCTTGGTCGGCAGTAGCGGTTAGAGTTAGTTTTGTGCCTTTTTTAAATTCTGCCGAGCAAGTTCCACCACAGTCTATGCCAGCTGGCTCACTTTTTACCTGGCCTTCACCTACCTTGCTTATATCTAAGTTAAATTTTGCTACTACTGCGGGTGGGGTGTCACATGAGATTACTAGTACTGAGAAAAGCACTAGTAATAAGCCGATAATTGTAATTCTTTTTTTCATTTTTATTCCCTTTCGGTGAAACTAAAAACTTCTTAACTTTGGGCATATACTCCGTAGCCCATCTTATAAGTAGAGCTAAATCACTATTCTCCTCTTCTATTTAACTCAAGTTTTGGTGTTGTATCTCCCGGGCAAGCTGATAGTAAGCCTATTAACATACTTACGACTATCGTTAGTGCTATTTTGCGTTTCATTTTATCTATACTCCTTAAAGAAATTCTTGCTTCTAAACCGCTCAATTAGAACTAGTACATTCATTTGTTCTAGCCCCCATCACCATATTCTTCACCATCAGCCATAATGCTGCTTGTGGTATTTGTAGACATGGCTACAGTAGAGATTACTGCCATCCCAAAGACAGTTAACAAACCAAAAATAACTAACAACCTTCGCATCTTCATAAAAATGCCTCCTTAATAAATTTGTCCTAGCTTTTTCAAATACATCTAAATGGCCAAAGCCATAAAATGCCAAATATCACTTAAACTCTTTTCTACTCACAGCTTCTGTTTTTTTCGTTTTTTCTAAATTTTCGAAATATTCAAAGAATAATTCGGAGCGTGGAAAATATCTTTGTTCTTTAGTTTCAATATTCTTTAGGCTCAGTTTCCATGCTCCAGCTTTTGCATCTTGCCAATGTCTCAAAATATATGTACTTTCTTTGTGTGGCTTATTTTGCTTTGGCATTGCTATCTTCAGCTCCAATCTGTTTCTTATAATCCGCTTTAATGTTTTTATCTAAACATATTGAATTCGCAGCAAGTTCGCAGTTAGCAAAAAAATAGAGTAAATCAAAAGCAAACTCTGGCAAGCAAAAATACAGAAAGCTCTCTATCATTTATCAAAGCCAAATTTAGAACAAAAAATACACAGCCCTTGAGTTAAAAAAAATATGTTTTAATGCCAGAGAGGTACAGCATGAAACTCCTTGTTTTTGGCAAAACAAGATTAATAAGCCAAGACGGTATTTCGGCTTCAAAAGAAGATTTTAGTTCTTTTGAATTGTTGATACTTGCCTATCTGGCAGATCATAGGCAAACCCTAAAGACCAGTTTTGCAGATATTTTTTGGCCTCAATCAGAAAGGCAAAACCGACAAAAAAACAGTTCACGCTATCTTAACAAGTTATCAAACAAACTTCCCCAAGATATAATAAGCACAAATGAAACAATCAATTGCTGGCTTAAGACCGATCTTGATGAATTTTTGGCAGCCATAGAGGCAGGCCACAATCATAAAGCCTTAAAAATATACCAAGGATCTTTTTTAGATAATTTGGAATTAAACCGGCGAGTAAAAATATCTGAAGAGATTGAAACATGGTTATTTAACAAAAGAGCTGCCTTGCAAACATTAGCCAGAGAAAGCATGTTAAGGCTTGCTGAGGATTATATCCGTAAGCAAAAACCCAAGCAAGCAAAAAAATTAGCTCTTCGTGCCTGTGGCTTACCCAAAAATGATACACATACACCAACAGACTATCTGCGGCTTCACGATATATTGATGGCAAGTTTAGCAATTGAAGCCAAGCAGGTTAAAAATGAAGCTTTAAACACTTGGGGAGATACAGAAATAAGTGAAAATGACTTTAGCAAGTCACAAGGCCAGGCAATTGATAGGATTATCAATAAACGTGCTTACACTAAGCTAGCTTTTAAGCTAATTGGCCGCAAAAAAGAAATAGCAAATATCAAAAAGCTACTGCTTTTAAAAAAGAAACGCCTAATTAACCTGCTAGGCACCGGAGGAGTTGGTAAAACCAGCCTAGCTAAATATATGATAAATGAAGATGAAGTCCAAATATATTTTAATAATATTTACTTTATAAACCTAGATAAATTAACAGCCCAAACCGATAGAAACAAATTGCTGCTAGAAATTGCAAGGCAATTAGGTCTTACAATCTCAACTCCTGACCCCTTAGAAACAATTATTGGGGGTTTTTCAAATAATAAACAGAGCTTAGTTATTCTTGATAATTTTGAACAGCTAGATAGGCAAAAAGAACTAATAATAAAAATTTTAGAACTAGCTCAGAACTTGTCCACTATTGTGACAAGCAGAAAGGCTTTAAAACTAAATAGCGAGCAAATTGTAAAAATATGCAGCTTAGAAATAAACAAAAACATAAACCATCAATCCTATTTAGCCAAGCCCGAAGAGAATAGTGCTTTGCAGTTATTGGAGATTTATTTAGAGGAGAATGGGCTCGAGCTAAAGCAAGATAACTTCCAAGATGCCTTAGACATCGTTAAATATACTGGTGGCCTACCCTTGGCTCTTAAGCTTGTTAGTGCTTGGCTTTTGAGCCATAGCCTAAAAGAAATAAAAACCCTCTTAATTAAAAAAATTGTATTAGAGAATTCTAAACTTGCAGGTATTTCTGAACGTCATCGGAGTATAAATAGGATAATCCAAGCATCAATAGATTTACTAAGTGGTGCCAATAAAGAGGCATTTGCCAACTTAGCTGTTTTTGAAGCTGATTTTACTAATGAAGCCGCAGAAAAAGTTTGTGAGATAGATGCCTATGCGATTAGTGAGTTCTTAGGCTCGAGCCTACTCGAGTACAAGCACAGCAGAGAGCGTTATCACTTCCATCCTCTCATTCGGCAACATGCTATTAGCTTAGCCAAAACAGATAAATTAGATATTAAGCATGCAGAATACTTTTTGGATAGGCTCGAGCTTATGTCAGCAAAATTAGAATGCCACAATGAAGCTATTAGTTTATTGTCTCCAGAAATCTTAGACCAGAGAGAGAGAGAGAGAGAGAGAGAG
>CAMZLP010000003.1 GCA_947311535.1 uncultured Deinococcota bacterium
AACTTAAATTTACAGCAATATAATTCTTTTTGGAGTATTAGGGCTAGTATTTGTCGTAAAATTGCTGCTCATAACCTTATTATCTTCTTGTTTAACTAGCACTCGAGGTGAGTTTGTATCATATACATCTTATAATCTAGAGGCGTATTTAAATTATTTTCTAGTTTGCTAGGGGCAAATGACCTATTTTAAGTTTTGATTAAAACTTATATAATTGGCGCTAGTTGCCGTAATTCTTGTAGTTGCTTTAACTATGCTAGTGTTTTTCAAATTTTAGGAGATGGCGAGGCTATTATATGGCTGCCAAATTATAAGGTGATTGTATGAAAAGAGCACATAAATTTGATGTAATTGTTATTGGTGCTGGCGGTTCTGGCATGATGGCTGCACTTTATGCCAAGAAAAACCCAAATGTATCGGTAGCAGTTATAACAAAACTATATCCAACTCGTTCCCATACTGGTGCTGCTCAGGGCGGTGTAGCTGCTGCTTTGGGCAATGTTCATGAGGATAACCCCAAGTGGCATGCTTTTGACACTGTAAAAGGGGGTGATTATCTTGTTGACCAAGATGTTGCTCATATGTTTACTAAAGAAACAATTAATTCTGTTTTGGATTTAGAACACATGGGCTTGCCATTTTCTCGGACTGAAGATGGCAAGATAGCCCAGCGGAAATTTGGCGGTCATACTAGTGAGTTTGGTAAAGCTCCGGTTGAGCGAGCTTGTTATGCCGCTGACCGTATTGGTCACCTCATTTTACACGTACTACACCAGCAAACTGTAAAAGAAAATGTTCAATTCTATAATGAATTTTATGTTTTGGATATTATTTTAGATGATGGTATTGCTAAAGGTGTTGTAGCTTATGAACTAGCTACTGGCGAGTTGCATGTTTTCCATTCAAAATCAATTGTAATTGCAGGTGGTGGTAAAGGGCGTATGTTTAAAACAAGTTCTAATGCACTTTCTGTAACAGGTGATTTACGCAGTATTGTTTATCGCCGAGGTATACCACTAGAAGACCCAGAATTTTTCCAATTTCACCCAACTGGTTTGGCTAATGTTGGTATTTTATTAACCGAAGGTGCAAGGGGCGAAGGCGGCATATTGCGAAATGGCAGTGGTGAGCGTTTTATGGAGCGCTATGCTCCATCGATGAAAGACTTAGCACCACGCGATATGATTGCTCGAGCCATGTACTTAGAAATTAGAGAAGGACGTGGTGCTGGTCCAGATAAAGACTACATCCACTTAGATTTAACCCATATTGACGCAGAGATAATAGAAAAGCGCCTGCCAGATATTGTTGAATTTGCTCGTATTTATTTGGGCGTTGACCCACTAACTGAGCTTGTACCAGTGCACCCAACTGCACATTTTGCCATGGGTGGTATACCAACAACAATTGATACCAATGTAATTATTGATAGTGACAACACAATTGTCCCTGGGCTATATGCAGCTGGAGAAGTTGCTTGTGCTAGCTTGCATGGAGCTAATCGTTTGGGTACTAATTCATTAGCCGAATTGGTGGTATTTGGCCGGCTAGCTGGTGGAGCAGCCGCAGAATATGCCGCAACCGCGAAATATAGTGATTTGCCTGATAATGTTACAAAATTTGCCCAAAACTTGCTAGATACTGCTCAAAATGGCCCACGAAAAGAACGTGTATCTGATATTCGTAAAGAATTGCAGGAAACTATGCAAGTTAATGCCAGTGTATTTAGAACAGCTGAGCTATTAAGCAAACAAGTTGAAATTGTAAAAGATTTGCAAAAGAGATACAAAGGCATTGGTGTTGAGGATGATAATAAGCTATTTAATACTGAACTTATGGAAGCAATCGAATTAGGATTCTTATTAGATAATGCAGAGGCTTTGGTAGTAGCTGCCTTAAATCGTGAAGAGTCTAGGGGGGCTCACTCACGAGAGGACTTCCCAGAACGAAATGATGATGAGTGGTTAAAACATACCCTTGTCTACAAAACTGATTCTGCTCCTAGGATTGAGTATAAGCCAGTTGTCTTAGGATATTTTGAGCCTAAGCCTAGGGTATATTGAGGATATTATTATGCAAATTAATGTAAAAATAAAACGCTATAATCCGGAGAAAGACAGCCGTCCTTATTGGTCGGAGCATAAGGTAGAAGCCAGAGCTACAGACCGTATTTTAGATGTTATGAACAAAATAAAGTGGGAGCAAGATGGTAGTTTTACCTATCGTAGAAGTTGTGCCCATGGTATTTGTGGCTCCGATGCTGTACTTTTAAATGGTGTAAACCGCTTGGCTTGTTCTGTCTTGGTACAAGATTTAGGTGAAAATATAACAATTGAACCAATTAGAGGCTTAGAGGTTATTAGAGATTTAGTTGTTGACATGGATCCATTTTTTGATTCATTTAAGGCAATTTTGCCATATTTTATAAATGATAGTATCGAGCCATCTTTAGAAAGATTGCAAACTATTGAAGAACGTGACAGATATGACGATGCTACTAAATGTATATTGTGCGCTTGTTGTACTACAAGTTGCCCTATATTTTGGACAAATGGTCAATATTTGGGGCCAGCAGCTATTGTAAATGCCCACCGCTTTATCTTTGACTCTAGAGATGAGGGGGCTGCTGAGAGGTTAAATGTTTTGAACCAATCAAATGGCCTGTGGCGCTGTCGTACTGCTTATAATTGTACCGAAGCTTGCCCGAGGGATATTCCTATTACTAAACTAATTGAAGAAGTAAAACGAGAGTTGTTGTGGCGTAGAGCTTAATTTTTATTAATATAGAAGAGTCAGTCATATTTAAACTGGCTCTTCTATATTAATGTAAGTTTGTCAATATAGCTAAAATCTTTTAAATTATAAGTGAACAGTTTAGCATTTGCTAGCAAAGTGGTGGCAGCTATTAAACTATCAGGAATATCTAACGAATGGCTTTTTGCATAAGTTTTGACGAGGGATATTGCTTTGACTGAAATTATTTTAGATAAGTACTCTACTTTAAAAAGGGATATAAATCTTTCAAGCTTCTTTAGTTCGGACTTATTTATTGCACCATAGTACAATTCCATCACAGAAATTGAGGAAATGACTAAGATTTCATCAAAAGATTGTACTTTATTGATAGTTTTTTGATTGCCCTTTAATATTTCTATAAGAATATTTGTATCCAGAATAATCATAAACTATTGTTTCCAAGCTTGCTTACGCAAGTTCTTTTGACTTATATCTTTGTCTTTCCACATTCCTATAAATTCGGAGAAATCTATAATTTGGGGTTCTTGGCTTCTTTCTTCCAAGTCTTTTTTAAGTGTGTCACGAATATATGCAGAAAGAGATAAGCCTAAGAGATTTGCCTGCCTTTTTAGTTCTTCAAACATTTTTTCTTCAAAATAAATTTGTGTTCTATGCATAGTTCTTTTAATATACATTGCATATGTACATCATTACAAGACTGAGCTATACATTCACTGTTATTCTAAAAACAATATTTTGCTAATCGCAAGACTTTAGGGCTGTAGTTTGATGATAAAAATAACATCTTGCAAACTTCAAAACTAGCTATAAAGTGGTAAGCTATTGGTATATGTCTAAGCAATTAAAAGGTAGAATAGTAAGCAGCACAGGAGTAAAATCAGGAGCAATAGAATTTTCTGATAGAATTTTATCGATTGAAGAAAAACAAGGCTTAAATCAAGAGCCATATATATTTGCTGGATTTATTGATGTACATGTACATGGTGGCGGTGGTGGCGATACTATGGATGGAATTGATGGCGTAAAAACCATGGCTAAATTCCATTTGCAACATGGTACAACTAGTATTTATCCAACTACTATTACTAATCCTTGGCAGAATATTATCAAGGCATTAAATGCGGTTAAAGAAATAAAGGAAGAAAAACCTACCGATTTACCAGCTATTATGGGTGCGCATTTGGAAGGACCGTTTATTAGTCCAAATAGGTTGGGGGCACAGCCGGCTTTTACACTAGAACCAAATTACTTATTAACCCAAGAAATTTTAGAACTTGATGTTGTGCGCTTATTGACATTGGCACCCGAAATTGAAAATGCAGCCGAAACAGCCGAAGATTTTGCCAAAGCTGGGCTTAGGGTGAGTATTGGGCACAGTGTAGCAAATTATGAAGAGGTACAATTTGTTTTAGATATTATAAAAAAACATAAGGGGCTAAGCTCATTTACACATTTGTACAATGCAATGGGTGCTTTGCAGGGGCGTGAGCCTGCTATTGTGGGGGCGGCATTTGCTAATATTGACAGCTATGCAGAAATTATCTTTGATACCCATCATGTTCACCCAGCAAGTTTTTTATCTGCTTATTATGCCAAACAAGGCAAGTTGTTCTTTATTACTGATGCTATAAGGGCAACTGGCTTGCCTGAGGGCAAAACTGAACTTGGGGGGCAAGAAGTTATTGTAAAAGATGGCAAAGCTAGGTTACTAGATGGGACACTAGCTGGAAGTGTATTGACTATGGATCAGGCTCTTAGGAACGGGCTCGAGCATAATCTCCCGATACCCGAACTGGGCAAAATGCTCTCTACAGTCCCAGCTGAATATATGGCTTTAAAAGACCGCGGTCAATTAAAAGAAGGTTTGCGAGCTGATATGGTAGTAATGGACAAAGACTTTAAGGTTTTAGAAGTATATGTAGCAGGTAGAAAGCTAATAGGATGATTGTATTAGGTATAGATGCAGGAGGCTCGAGCACAAGGTGGCTTTTAAAAGATGATGATCTTGAGATTGCAAAGGCCAAAACAAAGTCAATTTCAGGTCTTTTTTATGATAGAGCAGATAATAAAAATCTAGATAATTTAAATAAGCTCTTAAAAGATGTATTAAAAATAGCTAAACCAGAGGCTGTATTGGCAGGCATAACTGGCTTTACAAAAGACAGCTTGGCTAGTAAAACTATGACTAAGCTAATTGCTGATAAATTCAAAATACGCCCTGCTAAAGTAAAATTAGAAAACGATATGTATATTGCTTATCGCAATGCTTTTGAACTTTCTCAGGGGGTGCTTATTTATGCTGGCACTGGCAGCATTGCCTATTATCAAGACCAAAAAAGAATTATCCGAGCAGGTGGGCGAGGATATTTAATTGATGATGCTGGGGGTGGGTTTTGGATAGGCAAAGAAGCCTTAAAAGAAGTTTTGCGTTATGAAGACTCGGCTACATCACCTAGGAGTGCACTTGCAAAAGAAATCTACAAAAACCTAAATACTAATAAATGGCCCGAAATAAAAGAGCAGATTTATGCTGGTGGACGTAAAAAACTTGCCGGCTTGGCTCCTAGCGTGGCAATTGCTGCTAATAATAATGATGAAATGGCAATTTCTATTTTGACAAATGCAGGTCAGGAATTAGCCAGAATCACTAAAGCAATTTTAGGACAATTAGATGCACCCGATTCTGTTGCTTTTGCTGGGGGGATAACTAATTTGAGCCCAATTTTGACAAACTCACTAAAACAGGCTTTGCCAGATCAGATTTCATTTTCGCTTGTGAGTACTGAAGAAGTGGAGACAGCAGCCAGACTGGCTTTGGAATTATAGTAAGATTAATCTATGTTTAAAAACACAACTGTATTTGATTTAGAAGAACAAATGGCAAGCCTAAAACTAACTAGCCGTGAGCTAGTTGAATGGTGTTTGTCAAGAATTGAAAAATTTGATTCCAAAATAAATGCAATTATAGAAATTAACCCCGATGCTTTGCAAATTGCTGATGAATTAGACGTTGAGCGAAAATGGGGGGATAGTCGCAGTATTTTGCATGGAATGCCAGTATTAATAAAAGATAATATTGATACGGCCGATAAAATGATGACAACGGCCGGCTCAATTGCTCTGCAAGCTCACTATGCCAAAACTGATGCTGATATTATCCATAATTTACGAATGGCTGGGGCGGTTATTTTAGGCAAAACTAATTTAAGTGAGTGGGCAAACTTTCGGGGGGAGCGTTCTATTTCTGGTTGGAGTAGTAGGGGAGGGCAAACTAAAAATCCGCATAATTTAGCTAAAACTCCGTGTGGCTCGAGCTCAGGCTCAGCTGCGGCAATTGCAGCTAGTTTTGCCCCGCTTGCAATAGGGACAGAAACAGATGGCTCTATTACTTGCCCTTCGGCCATCAATGGCATTGTCGGATTTAAACCAAGCCTTAGCAATATTAGCCAGCATGGCATTATCCCAATTGCAGCTTCTCAGGATACTGCTGGGCCAATGGCCCAAAATGTCATGGATGTGGCAATATTGGCTAGCTTTATGCAAAAAAACTATCAAAATTTGACAGCGGGTTTTGATAAGTTTTCATTGCGTGGCAAACGCATTGGCGTGGTGCGTAATCTATTTGGCTACAACCAAGAATTAGATGATGTTATTAATGCTCAAATTGAAAAAATGAAAGATTTTGGGGCAAAGATAATTGATTTGGAGATAAGAAGTGCCAAAGAATTATCGAAAAGTGAATTTACTGTTTTATTATTTGAATACAAACAGGCACTCAACGGCTATCTATCTCAGACCGAAGATAATTTAGCTAAATCTATTGAAGAGCTGATAGCTTTTAATAATGCAAATAAAAACATGGTTATGCCATATTTTGGCCAAGAATATTTAATAGCTGCAAATGAAACCACTAATTTGAATGACCCTCGGTATTTAAAGGCTCAAAAAGAGGCTTTGCATCTTTCACGAGAAAAAGGCATTGATTGGGCACTGCAAAAGTATAATTTAGATGCTCTTTGTGCACCTACAACCGGACCAGCTTGGGAAATTGATTATAAGCAAGGTGATATTTATTCGGGTGGTTCGTCAGCTTTGGCAGCGGTAGCAGGTTACCCAAATATCACGGTTCCGGCAGGTTTTGTTGATGCTTTGCCGGTGGGTATTTCATTTTTTAGTACAGCTAATAGTGATGAAAAACTTTTGCAAATTGCTTATTCTTTTGAGCAGCTTACAAAAGCTAGACAAGCTCCAAAGATTTAATATCAGTAGTTTAGGACATTATTGAGTTTATTTAGTACATCTTGAACTTGGGTTTTGCTAATGAAACCGAGTTTCTTGATTAGTCTACGTGTGCTTATAGTTCTAACCTGAAAGCTTATTACCTCTGAGCTATGTCTTAAGTTGTTTTGCTTGTCTGCTTGTATTATTGTGCCGATAGAAAAATTTTTGATTTTGCTGCTAAGTGGACAAATAATACAAGTTGGCATATTTTCATTCAGAGTATTTCCTGAAATAATTAAAACAGGGCGAGTGCCCAATTGTTCTGAGCCAGTGCCTGGGTTGAGATTGGCAAGATAAATTTCTGCTTGCTTCGGTTTTAGTAAATCAGTCATTAGTTTCTAATATTTCAATATAGTCTTGCATACCCCAGTCGGCTAGCTCTTCTTGTTCACTTGAGTTAGCTCGAGCAAAATCGTCTTTCATATTTTGCTTGATGACATGTTCTTTATAAAGAATTATTGATTCTTCAAGTAATTCTCGTCTAGTTCTAGAACTTTTCTTTGCGTAGTTATTTAGCCATGATAATAATTCAGGATGTATTGTGCTAGTAAAAACGATAGTATTTTTCATATTTATATAATATACGTATAATTTAGAAATGTCAATAATAAATATCAAATTTTAAATTGAGTATTAAGTATATTTTGAACCATCAAATGTCTTTATCTAGACATTGCTTTTCTGGTTCTAAAGGCACAATGGTTGGCATGCCCATGTCACCAAAACCCAAGCTGTTTTATGGCTGGTGGGTACTTTTTGCTGCGGTGGCGTTACAAATTCTTATTTCAACTTTTATGATGCAGTCTTTTGGGGCATTTTTGGCGCTGATAAAAGATGAATTTACTTGGTCTAAAACTGATATTTCTAGTGCATTTGCGGTTCAGCAAATTGTTGGCGGTGTATTAGGGCCCTTTGTGGGCTGGCTTTTGCTTAAATTTGGCTCGAGGCGAGTCATAAGATTTGGTATAGCTATATTTGCTCTTAGTGTTTACCTATTGAGTAAGATAAGTAATTTGCAAGGTTTTTATTTAGTTGTGGTACTTATTGCTATAGGCTCGAGCACATCTGGATTTTTACCATTAAATACCCTAATAGTGCAGTGGTTTGAAAAAAGAAGAGCAATGGCTTTGGCACTAATGCAAACTGGCATAAATGCCGGCGGTTTTTTGGTACCTGCTGTTACTTGGTCTTTGGCTAGCAATGGTTGGCGTTTTACTGCTATTGCCTATGCTGTTATTATTTTACTAATTGGTATACCGCTTACATTTGTTATAAAAAATAAACCAGAAGATATTGGACTTGTGGCTGACGGTTTAAGCCCTACTGAGCAGAGTTTAAAGAAAGATTTCGCTAATGAACTAAGTGCTCAAGAAGCCTTAAAAACTAGGGCTTTTTGGTTTATTGCTTTTGGTCATTCTTCAGCATTAATGATTGTATTTGCAGTCATGGTGCATTTGGTTTTATATCTAACCGAAGATTTGGGTTTTGGTTTAGCAAAAGCAGGCAGTGTTTTTGCCCTTTTAACAGCTTTTACAATTATTGGTCAACTTGCAGGTGGATACTTTGGTGACCGTATAAACAAAAGGCTAATTGCTAGTTTGGCAATGCTTGGTCATGCTCTGGGTTTAGTTATTTTAGTCTATGCCAAAAATTATTATTGGATTATTGCTTTTAGTGTATTTCACGGCCTTGCGTGGGGTTTTAGAGGGCCAATTATGCAGGCAATGCGAGCAGATTATTTTGGCCGTAAGAGCTTTGGGCAAATAATGGGCTTTTCTACTCCAATTCTTACAATAGGTATTGCAACAGGCCCACTAATTGCAGGTTATTTGGCCGATAAATATGCTAACTATCAAATTGGCTTTTTGGTGTTGGCAGGTTTAGCGGTATTAGGCTCGCTGTTTTTTGTTTTTGCTAGCCCACCAAAAAACTATAATTAATGTTTTTATAGCTCCAGTAATTTACTTATATTTTCAATTGGTCTGCCAAGAACTGCTTTATTATCTTTTATGAGAATTGGTCTTTCAATTAAGCGTGGGTTTTGGCTCATGGCTGCTATTAAAGTTTGCTTATCAGCATCTTTAAGATTTAATTCCTTGTAGATTTTCTCTTTTTTGCGGATTATTGCGCTAGGCTCGAGCCCAAGCAAATTTAGCAAGCTTTTTAGTTCCTGTTCACTAGGCGGGTTTTTAAGATAGTTAATAATTTCAAAGTCGATACTATGCTCTTCTAAGAGTTTAATAACTGCCCGGGATTTTGAACAGCGAGGGTTATGCCATATTTTTATTTCTTTTTTGATATTAAGCTCCTTTAAGTTTTATATTCATCAGGATTATAGTTCTTAATATAGTCTACAATTTCTTTTTCATTGTCACTGATATAAAGCAGTTCGGCATATTTTCTACCCTTAGACATTTTACTCAATAGAGGCTTAATAGGCAATTCTTTGCTCCAAAATTCTGAATCCAGCAAAATCATTGGTGAATAGTGAGAGAGTGAACCATAAAAATTTTGGGTATGATCCTGAAATATTTCCTGAACAGTGCCAGCACTACCCGGAGCAAAAATAATGCCATATTTTGCAATAGATACTAAGCCGTCTTCGCGTACACTGTTGGCAAAATACTTGGCGATTTTGGTCGCAAAGATTGTAGGTGGCTCGTGACCATATAGCCATGTTGGAATGCCAATACTAAGTAATTCAGAATTATTATTTGGGAACTTGTCTTTTACCCGCCAAGCTCGGTGCAACCAGTCTTTATCTTTATATTCTTTGCCTTTTATTGCCCCTGCGGGCCTTGGTGCTAGTATTTCTATGGCTTGTTCTAGCTCCGCTAAGGTTTTATGGGCAAAATATGCACCTAAATGGCTTGCTTCCATTGCTCCAGGGCCGCCGCCACTAACTATTAAAAACCCTGATTGACTTAAGTCTCTGGCTATACGGGCAATTCTAAAATAGTCTTTTTCATTTCGCTCCATACTGTGACCACCCATTATGGCTATAACTTTTCTATCTAAAATAGCTTCTTCTAGGGCATCGGTGATGCTGTGGTCATGTAATCGGCGAGCTAGGCTTGTCTTAATGCTTGTTGGTGTGCTTTTGCCAGTTGCAATATATTCTTCATAGACTTTGTAATCAAAGCTATCTTGATAGCTGGCATCTAAACTAAAGCCGGCAAAAAGCTCTTCGGGGCTATAAAGATTTGCCCGATGAGATTTGAATTTAAAACCACCAATGTCCGGAATAATAATGCCACCAGTTTTTACAATATGGCTGGCTAGGTGAGTATCTAAAACACAGCCCATAAAAATGCTAGATTGAAATTCTGAGGCTAATATTTCTCTTTTAAAGCCATTTAAATATAAGTCTTGAATAGCTGCGGGTTGTAGTGGGGGGGAGTCTAACCATTTTTTAAAACTGTTTAAGTTATCAAGCTCGAGCATAGCCAAAGTATACCTCTTTAGAAAATAGTCCTTTGCAATTTATCTCATAAAGGCCCCTATCAAAAAGTCCACATTATTAAACTACGATGACAATCGTTGACAAACTACGAATAATATCGTATATTAATAACGAAGGAGATATTATGAAACCCAAACCCACTGATGCCGAATTAGAAATCTTAAATATTTTGTGGCAAGACGAGCCCAAAACTGTCCGAGAAGTCCACGACTTATTGAAAGCAAAAGCCGTGGGTTATACCACCATTTTAAAGCAGCTCCAAGTCATGAAAGAAAAAGGCCTAGTCAAACGTGATGAATCAAAACGCAGCCATAGCTACTACTCCTTAATAAGCCAAGAGCAAGCCCAAATAACAATGCTTGATCATATTTTAGACAAGGTTTTTAACGGTTCAAAAAGTGCTTTATTTATGCGAGCACTGTCAGCTAAGCCAAGCAGCAAGGAGGAACTTGCTGAGATTAAAGCCTTGCTTGAAAATATGGAGCTTGGCTAATGATTTTATCTCAAAATTTAGTTAATACAATTGCTTTTAGTCTGCTACATTCTCTTTGGCAAATTGCTCTAATTGCCCTCTTGGTTTTTATAATTAATAAAATATTTGCAAAGAAGAAATCGAGCATTCGCTATTTGAACTCATTTGCGGGGTTAGTTTTTATTTTATTTAGCTTTGTAGCTACATTTGCCCTAATTGACAATAATACTCAAGCCCAGCCCCTAGCTATAAATAATGAAACAAATCTAAACTTAAACCCAGAGATAGCTTTAGAAGCAAGTAGTTTAAGCAATGAAATAGCTCCTGTGATTATAGAAACAGTAAGCATTCCTCAAGAAATAATTGAGAGAGCTCCTCTTAGTAATTTTCTAAAAGCTAAAAAATTATTATTGGCTAATTTGCAATATTTTGTCTTATTTTGGCTAATAGGCATTGCCATTTTATCTATTAGATTATTGGCTCAGTATATTTTTGCCGAGAGGTATAAATATCGCCATAAAAAGCAAGCAAATGGCAAGGCACAAGAGGTATTTTTAAGCTTGAAAGCCAAGCTAAAAATTGCCGAAAAAGTGAAACTATTTGAAAGCTCTATTGCTAAAGTACCTGTGGTTATAGGGGTTTTTAAGCCAGTTGTAATATTACCTGTCAGTGCTTTAAGTGGGCTTAGTGGGGATATGCTCGAGCATATTTTGGCCCATGAATTAGCCCATATAAAACGCCATGATTACTTATTTAACTTGCTACAAACAGTCATAGAAACTTTGTTCTTTTATCATCCTGCGGTTTGGTGGATTTCTAAACAAGCTAGGCTCGAGCGAGAAAACGCTTGTGATGATATTGCTATTAGAGCTTGTGGCTCGGCCGCTGAATATGCCGAGACTTTGATTAGGCTCGAGCATATCCGCCAAGAACCCAAAGTGGCTATGGCTGCAACAAACAATCTTAAGGAGAGAATTATGCGTATTTTAAATATAAAACAAGGTAGAAAACAAAACCCAAGTGGATATTTACTTAGTTTGCTAATACTAGTAACGATAGTTGGCTTCTTAGCATCTCAGATATTTTCTCAAAATGTTCTTGCTCAGGAGTCTGTAGAATTTAAGGCCAAAGCTCTTATTGGTGATTATGAATTTTATTGGTTG
>CAMZLP010000004.1 GCA_947311535.1 uncultured Deinococcota bacterium
AGCTATCTGATCTTTTGTTTATACTGTTATATACTGCTTTGAGGAATTGTTCTGTTTTTTTCATACACTATCAGTAACAATTCCTCTCCTTTTTGTCTAGTACTTTTGTCTTTTGAACTCTAAACTCAAGTCAGTAAAACGATATCTAAAAATATTTTAATAACGCCTGTAAAGCCATATCTGGGCTCGAGAGTATCGGAATAGTAGTTTTAGAAAATTCTTTTGCCTTAGCCATAGAAGCCTGAGCTAAGACAATCACATCAGCATCTTTGGCTAAATCATCAATACAATCCGCAATTGTTTGATAGTATTTTTTATAATCATCAGCTTCAAAATATTGCCATGCCCCTCGGCATAGTTTGGCAATTACTTCTGAGTCTGAATTATTCTCTTTTATTGTTGTTTTTACAATATCAAGCGAGCTTTTAAGCGTGCTTTCAAGAGCTGCTAGTACTAGAATTCTTTTACCTAAAGATATTGCTTTTACAGCCATTGGTTTATCAATACGCAAAATTGGCAAATTGTATTTAGGAGCTAAGTCCACAGCGGCTTGAGCTATGCTCGAGCAGGTACAAAGTATTGCATTAGAATCTTTAGCTAATTTGGCAATTTCTAGTTCAATTTTAGTTTGCAATTCAACATCAACAAAGCCTAATTTTTGATGATGCTCGAGCAAATCCTCATTAACAAGATGAACTAGCTCAATATCAGTATTGTGTTTTTTAAGTAAATCATCAAAGGTTTTAATATGTACAGCTGAGGTATGTAAGCAAGCAAGCTTCTTTGTCATTTAAACAGTCTATCTGCTCTAGATAATCTAATATGTAAATCAGCAAGCTAAGAATAAAACAATTCAAAACTCATAATTATGCAAAAATAGCTTATGAAAGTATTATCTGTAAACATAAGTGCTGCAAAAACTATAAAGGTTGGAAATAAAGAAGTCAAAACTGGACATATGAAAAAACCACAGAATAACGCTGTCACTATAGGAAAGCTAGGCCTTCAGGGTGATGTGCAAGTTGATAAAAAGAATCATGGTGGTAAAGACCAAGCAGTTTATATTTATACCCTTGAAGATTATAAATATTGGGAAGCTGAATTAGGTAAAGAATTAGAAGCAGGGCTTTTTGGTGAGAACCTGACCATTTCTGGCATAGAGACTTTTGATGTCAAAGTTGGCGACCGTTTTCAAATTGGTGAAATTATTTTAGAGGTTACAGGTCCCAGAATCCCTTGTGATGTTTTTGCTGCCAGAATGGGTGATATTGCCTTTGGCAAAAAGTTCTTAAAAGCAGGTCGGGCTGGTTTTTATTGCCGAGTTTTGCAAGAGGGGCAAATAAAAACTGGCGATACCATAACTATAACTAAAGCAAAAGAAGGCCCAACAATTAGAGAACTATCTGACCTTTGGGTCAGTAAAGATAAAGACAAAGAGCAAGTGGAATATGTTTTAGGTTTTGCAATTGATGAGCGTAGCCGAGCAAGCTACGAAGACTATTTGGCAAGAAAGTAAAAGCTTTAAAACCTGGTACAAAACTTACAAAACTGCAAGTTCATCTAAAAAATCCCTTAAAACTTTTATTCCTGTTTTAAAAGACTCTAAGTCAACCCATTCGCTTTTACGATGAGCGTCGCCACCTTTATAAACTCCTATGGTTATTGCAGGTATTCCCAGAGCAAAAGCCGCATTGGCATCGGTACTGCCGGCTATTACTACAGGCTCGAGCCTATAGCTAGTTATAATCTTTTTAGTAATCTCCAAAAGTTTAGCATTATCGGAGTTGCCACATGGCCTATCACCAATTTTTTCTATTTCTACTGAAACATCATTTTCTTTGGCAACTTGCTTTATCAGAGCTAAGGCCGTCTTCTCTATCCGCTGTAAAGCCTTAGGATCAGTAGAACGCATATCTAAATTAGCCTCAGCCTGTTCAGCAATGGTATTAATGCTAGTACCGCCAGAAATCTGCCCAATATTTATGCTGGTTTTTGGTTTTACAGACATTCTTATTTTTGATAATTTGTAACTAGCCTCAGCTAGGGCATGCACTGCACTTGGGCTTGGATAATCTCCCCAACTGTGTCCACCTCTGGCCCGAAAGTCTAACTTATAGCGTTTAGAACCAACCGCCCTATCAATTATCATGTCAAGATAGCCGTCAATTGCAATAAAGTAATCAAAACTATCATTCTTAAGAACCTCTTTTATGCCAAATAAATCACCCAAACCTTCTTCACCACAATTAGCTGTAAAAAATAGCTTTAGTTTTGGTTTAATATTGCCAACAGCTATTTCTTTGGCATAGAGCAGCGCAATGGTCAAACTAGCAGTATTATCACCAATTCCAGGAGCAATAAGAATATTTTTGTCCTCTGTAATTGATAAATTAGTTTCAATCGGAAAAACAGTATCCAGATGGCTAGCTATTAAAACCTTGGGGCCCTTAAAATCGGTTAACTGGCAAATTACATTGCCAACCGCATCAATCTTTGGTTTAAACCCAAGTTTGGCTAAATAATCAGATACAAATTTAGCTCGGTTTTGCTCCTGAAAGCTCGGAGCAGCAATTTGAGTAATATTAATTAATAATTTTTTAGCTTCTTGTAAATCCAATGTCACTTAAAACTTTTCTGGAAGCTTAGCTATGCCTTCTTTAAGCGCATAAAGTGCTGCTTGAGTACGATTATTAATTCGCAACTTAGAAAATATTTCTGACAATCTGTTACGAATGGTTTTTTCAGAAACATTAAGTGCTTCAGCAATTTCTTGATTAGAAACACCTTTGGCCAAATAGCGTAAAATTGTTGTTTCTCTTTCGGTTAATTCCGAGAGCTTATGGTCATGGCTATCTGGTGATTCTAAGACTACCTTACCAAAGTCATCTAAAATTGAAGCAGCAATCTCGGCATTTAGCAATGTCTCACCGCCAGCTACTCGCCTGATAGCATGTATCAAATCATTGGCATCAGCATCTTTTAGCATATAACCCATAGCACCCGCTTTTATGGCTTCAAAAACATAGTTATTTTGGCGATACATAGTTAATATAATTACTTTAGCCTCGGGGTACTCAGTTAAAATCTCTTTGGTTGCAACTACCCCATCTAATTCTGGCATCTGAATATCCATTAAAATAATATCTGGCTTGGTCTCGAGCGCATAGCGGATAGCTTCTCGACCAGTTGACGCCTCGCCAATTATTCTAAAGTCGTCTTCTAGTTCTAAAATATTTTTAATGCCTTGCCTAAATAAAGCATGGTCATCGCAGATTAAAAATCGTATCATGGTAATAATTCTACCTTATAAAACTTATTTTTAATGCTTTGTTTATTTTTTTTAATTATGTCCAATTCCGTTACTATGTTTTCATTCGTGAAATAGTATAAAATAGTCAAGTATGTTGAAAGGAAAAAATGGCAGTTAAAAATTCAAAGGGGAAGTTAATCGACTTCCTTGCACAAAACCATATGGAAAAGGTTAAGTTTACTAGTAAAACAATAGGGCCAGCCCATAAACCAACCTTTGAAACCAAAGTAATATTTAATAGTCAAGAAATAGCCAAAGCCAAAGCCAGCACCAAAAGACAAGCTGAGCATAAAGCTGCTGAAATTGCAATTAAGTTTATTCAGCAATTAGAACTTAGTAATAATCAAGATATTGATGATGAATTTATGGGCCCTTGGCCAGTTTTTCCACAAATACTTGTTAAATGTCTAGAAATTGCCAATGAGCATCAAAATAAGAAAGCAAACAATAGGCTCGAGCAAATCCAAACTAATACTCTAAAACTCTATAAAGGCTTATTGGCTGACCTAGGTGAAGTAGTAGAAGACGACTAGTACAAAAAAATCTCTATTGCAATTTTAGAAACATTGTGAAAAAGTATAGTATGAATATTAAAGACTATGGTAATTTATTTGATTTAAGTGGTAAAACGGCTCTTGTAATTGGTGCAGGTGGCGGCATAGGCCAAGCAGCAGCCAAAGGTTTAGCAGCACATGGGGCAAATCTAATTTGCGCTGACTTGTTTCCTGATGTTGCTAAAAAAACAGCCGATGAGCTTAATAGCGAAGGTGCCTCAGCTAGTAGCTTAGCCATTGACATAACCAAAATAGATGAAATGCAAAGTATAATTGATGGCTTAGATAAACTAGACATCTTAGTCAGTACACCAGCGGTAAATGTACGCAAAGCAATTTTAGACTATACAGCTGATGAATTTGACAAAGTGATTAACTTAAACCTAAAAGGAAACTTTTTTGCTATGCAATCAGCCGGTAGGCGCATGGCAGAGCAAGGTGGTGGAAGTATAATTCTTTTTGCTTCAATTAGAGCTTTAATGGTAGAACCGGGCCAGAGTGTTTATGCGGCAACCAAAGCAGGAACGCTATCTATTGTAAGAACTTTGGCAGCCGAGCTAGGTAGTAAAGGCGTCCGTGCTAATGCTATTGGCCCAGGAGTTGTTGAAACCCCACTAACTGCCCCAATAAAAGATGACCCAGATTGGTACAACGCCTATGCCAAGCGTAATGCTTTAGGAAGATGGGCTCGAGCCGAAGAACTTGCTGGCCCTGTTGTGTATCTAGCTAGTAATGCTGCTAGCTATGTTACAGGTACTCTAACGCTAGTGGATGGTGGTTGGACAGCAATTGACGGTAGGTTTACACCGCCTCTTTAAGCCAGAGCTCGTTTTTATTTTAACAAAATTCAAATTTGAATGCTTTTAATCAAAAATAAGCAATTACATTAGTAATTGCTTATTCTAAATGAGCTAGGGTTTTTCTAGCCTAAAGGAGTTAGCATATAAATGAAGATAGATAATTTGGCCAAAAAAGTAGCTGAAGCCATTGATGAAGAGTTTTTAATCAATCTTGCCCAAGAATTTGTGCAAATACGTAGTGTTGTAGAGCCAGAACATGGCAATACCGAGCTAGAAGCTGCTAATTTCATTGCTCAGGTATTTAAAGACTTGGGTTTAGAGCCTGTTATACAAGAAGTTGCTAAAAACCGCCCAAATATCATCGCTGATTGGCAAGGCAGTAATTACAAACCTAATAAACATAAAACCCTAATGTTTGAAGGCCACACCGATGTAGTCACCGAGGGCAACCCAAAAACTTGGGAGTATCCACCATTTGCTGGCAAAATTGTTGATGGCAAATTATACGGACGCGGCTCAGCTGATATGAAATCTGGTATTGCCGCAGCAATCGCAGCTCTAAAAGCAATCCAAGAGGTGGCTCCAGATTTAGCAGGGCGTATTCGCTTTGGCATAGTTGTCGATGAAGAGTCTATGATGATTGGTATAAAAGACTATATTAAACAAGGTTGGGCAGATGATATTGACGCTGCAATCATTGCCGAGCCAGAAGAAAATGAACTATGTTTGTTTCAAAAAGGCGCTATGCGAGTAAATCTAAACTTTACAGGGGTAATGTCTCATGGTGCTATGCCTTATGCAGGGGTTAACCCCATAAATGCAGTTAGTAGTTTTTTAGAGAATCTAAAGGATTATCAACAAAGTGAACAAACTAGGCTCGGTGAGCATAAATACTTAGGCCTACCTTGGATTACTCCAACCATCATAAAAGCCCCAGCTGAGGGCGAGGCCCAGCACAATGTCATGCCAGCTAAAGCATTTTTAGCTTTAGATATTCGCACAGTGCCCGGACAAGATCATAAAACCATATTTGCAAAGCTAGAACAATATGCCAAAGAAATTGAGGCAAATACAAAAAATTTGTCAATAGATTTAGATTTATTTGAAGAACGCCCTTGGACGCAAACAAATGAAAATGACCCAATTGTAATTGCTTTAGAAGATGCTTATGACATTGCCCTACAACAAAATCCTAAATATGGCGGTGTACCTGGCGCTACTGATGGTACATTTTTATCAGCCTGGGCAAATATTCCAATTGTAACCATTGGCCCAGGTGATAGAGAAATACCACATCAAAAAAATGAATTTGTAGAAATTAGCGAAATGATAAATTCGGCTAAGCTCTATGCTGCTGCTGCAATTAAATTTCTTGCTAGCTAAATCTTATAATCTCATCAGCTTTTATTAATACACAGTTGTCTTTTAGTTCTTAAGCAAAAAATATATGTTAGACTAAAAAAAATTTTATGGAGGTAAAATGAAAACTTTTTTAAAAGTACTTGTCGGTCTATTGATTTTTGGTCTTAGCATTTCAGTTGCTCAAACCCCTGAACCTGTTTATGGAGGGTCTGTAAATATTGCAATTACAGCAGAGCCACCAGGGTGGGATCCAACCGTTTCCACTTCGCAAGAAATCGCACGTGTTATGTATCATAATGTTTATGAAGGCTTAGTGCGTTTTAAAGAAAATGGAGAAATTGTACCCGCACTTGCAGAATCTTGGGAAGTCAGTGACGACGCTCTAAGTTGGACTTTTAAAATCCGTGAGGGTATTAAATTCCATGATGGTAGTGATTTGACTTTAGAAGATATAGTAGCAAAGTTTAATAGAGCAAAAGATCCAGATTCTGGTCATGTTCATACTAAATATTTCACAGCTATAGAAACTATAGAAGCAGGTGAAGGCAATACTGTTACCTTTACACTCAATAAGCCAAGCTCGAGCCTACTCTTTAATCTTGCTCGCCCAGATTCTATTATCTATCCTGCAGCTTTACAAGAAAGCCAAGCAAGTACTCCAATTGGCACTGGTCCATTTATGTTCGATGAATATATTGAAGGTAGCGAAGTAAGGCTGATTAAAAATCCAGATTACTATATGGCAGGTGTTCCTTATTTAGATGCTGTCAACTTTAAAATTATGCCAGACCCAGATACTCGTTTTGCAGCTTTACAATCTGGTGATATTAATTTAATTGGTACATCTTTACCACCAGAGCAATTTTTACAATTAGATAGCCTAGCTGGTCTAAAAGGTACAAGTGGTTCTGCAACCACAGAAATTACAGTTGGTATGAATGAAAGCAGAGCACCATTTAATAACAAATTAGTAAGGCAAGCAATAACTTATGCAATTGATAAAGAAGCAATTGTAAACGGTGCAATGTTTGGCTTAGGCACAGTAATTGGTAGCCATATGAGCCCAAGTGAGCCTTATTACATTGATTTATCCCAACAATATAGCTATAACCCAGAAAAAGCCAGAGAGCTATTAGCTGAAGCTGGTTATCCTGACGGGTTCACAATTAAGTTTGAGCTACCCGAGCCATATAATATTGAACGCCGTTCTGGTCAAGTTGTTGCTCAACAATTAGCCGAAGTAGGTATCACTGTTGATTTAAGCGTAGTAGACTGGGGTACTTGGATTAACCGAATCTATTTAGGTCATGACTATGATATGACAATCATCGGTCACTCAGAGCCAAAAGATATTGGTGTTTACGGTAATCCTGATTATTACTTCCAATATAATAATCCAGCTGTTACTGCTCTATTAGATGCAGTTGAACTTGAATTAGTTCCTGAAAACCAAACTGCCATTTATCAGGCTGTAGCCAAAATTTTAGCTAATGATGCTGTTAACGTATGGTTATTTAGCCCGCCATATCTAGTTGCTGTTAGTGACAATTTATATGGCTTCTGGCAAAACCAACCAACCCCAAGTATTGATGCTACCGAAATCTACCAAGTCCAATAAAATCCACTTACAAAAACCCTCCAGTACTTGCTGGAGGGTTTGAAAGTTTAATATGTTTACATATATTAGTCGTCGCTTAATCACTTCAGTCATAACAATATTCCTTGCTGCAATTTTGGTATTTTCTGCACTTTTGGCAATTCCTGGTGACCCTGCCGAAATTATTTTAGGAATTAATGCTAACCCAAAAGCCTTAGTAGCACTTCATGAGCAATTAGGTTTGGATGTGGCACCGGTGCCTAGGTTTACAAACTGGGTTATGGGCGCAGTTCAAGGAGATTTTGGCGAATCGTTAAAATACCGCAAACCTGTTCGGGGCCTTATCACCGACAGATTACGAGTTTCATTACCTTTAGCTTTTGGTAGTGTTTTACTAGCTTGCTTAATTGCACTGCCTTTAGGTATTTTTGCGGCAGTTAAAAAAGGAACAATATTTGACCCAATAGTAGTTATATTTTCTCAAGTAGGAGCAGCCGTACCCTCTTTTTGGTTAGCTCTTATGCTTATTTTATTTTTTAGTGTCAAAAATCATTGGCTACCAGCAGGCGGCTTTACCCCTTGGGAAAGAGACCCAAGTGCATATTTAAGAAGCCTAATTTTACCTATTCTTGCTTTAGCCTTAGGACAAACAGCCGTTATGACTCGTATGACCAGAGCAGCTATGCTAGAGGTTTTAAACAAAGACTATATAAGAACTGCTAAAGCCAAAGGTTTAAGCTCGAGAATAGTACTCTGGACTCATGCTTTACACAATGCTCTTGTTACTATTATTACTATTTTAGGTATTAGCTTAACAAATATTTTAATTGGCTCTATTGTAATTGAGCAAGTCTTTGCTCTGCCGGGTTTAGGCAGGCTAGCTCTTACTGCTATGGGTACTAGGGATTACCCATTATTGCAAGCAGAGGTTATGTTTTATGCATCTGCAATTGTGTTTTTAAGTTTTTTAGTTGATATGTCATATGGGTTTTTAGACCCAAGGATTAGATATACTTAAATGAAAAAATATTTGAATTTAATTATTGGTAGCATATTAGTTGGCTTTATTATTATTGCAGCTATTACTAGTTTCTTTTGGCTACCCTTTGACCCCAAATCATTAGATTTTGGAGTTCAGCTAAAAGCTCCATCTAGCAGCCATTTATTAGGCACTGACCAGTTTGGTCGGGATTTACTCAGTAGAATATTAGTTGGTGCTCGGGGCACTCTCTATGTAGGGATAATTGCTGTGGGTATTGCTCTAACTATTGGCTCTTTATTAGGTTTGATTGCTGGTTATTTTGGTGGCTTTGTTGACGAAATAATTATGCGGATGTCAGATACATTTTATGCCTTTCCTGCAATTTTAATGGCGCTGCTATTAGCAGGAATTTATGGCCCTAGTACTGTAACTGCTATGGTGGCTATTGGTATTGCTACTATTCCTATTTTTGCTCGACTTATGCGCTCAAGTACCCTGAGTATTAAAAATCTACCTTATATCGAAGCGGCTCGAGCCTTAGGCATGAATCACTTTCAAATAATTTTTAGGCACATATTACCCAATACTTTATCACCAATAATTGTGCAAGCTAGCCTAAGCCTAGCTGTAGCAGTGCTAGCAGAAGCAGCGCTAAGCTATTTAGGGCTTGGCAGCCCACCAGATGTACCAAGCTGGGGAAACATGCTTCGTGAAGCCAAGGGCTTTATGAACATGAGCATCTACCCTGCCCTTGTACCTGGTTTAGCAATTGTAATTACCGTACTTGGTTGGGGTTTGTTAGGTGACGGTTTAAGAGATGTTTTGGACCCGCATAATAACGAATAAAATATACAGGGCTTAAGTAAAGTAGGTCCTTTGTTCTCAACAAGGAAACAATATAACCAACTACTTCTTTACGATGCCATGTTTCATTATCTTGGGAGCGTTCTTCTTGTATTTTTATCTTGTTGTGATTATTTGTTAATTGAGTTATAGGTATAGATGCCTAAATATTTCAATAAAAGTATGTTTTAGTCCTATGTCTTGGCACTTTTCTATATTTTATGGCTTGGCCTTTGTTCCATAACAAAATATCAAGTTCTCTTGCCTGCACATTTAATATTTGAGCAATAAGTTCCTTGAGTTTAGAGTTCAAAAGACAAAAGTACTAGACAAAAAGGAGAGGAATTGTTACTGATAGTGTATGAAAAAAACAG
>CAMZLP010000005.1 GCA_947311535.1 uncultured Deinococcota bacterium
GCTAATCAAGATTTAGATTTTGAAAATATTGATAATTACTTTGACTCCAAGCCTAATATTCTCACAGAAAAAATTTCCAAAATGCCCTATAGCAGTAATTGGAGCAACGGCTCTATTTTAAAAACCCCTATCTTGATATTTAAGATAAGGGTTTTGATTTTACTTAGATTTTAGTCTTAGCGACCAAAAATCATATTTTTAGCTAAGTTCATACCCATTTTCATCATTTCGTCAGAAACACCACCAGAATTATTTTGGTCTAATATCTTCATCAGCATTCCTTGACCAGCACCAGTTTTTTGCTCGATTTGAGCACGATCTCTTTGGATTACATCAGCAACGCCCCGAGCATTTAAGCCTTGTTGGCGTTTCATTTTACCCAAAGAACCCATTAAAATTGGGGCCAATAACATCATTAAAGAACCAATTTTACCGGCATCTAAGCCAGAAGCCTTACTAGCAGCTTGTTGAACTGGTTGAGTATTGTTACCCAAAATATGTCCGAGCATACCAGCAACATTCATGCCGCGGGAGCTAGTAGGTGCAGTACCTAATAGAGCACCTATGGCATTAGCAGCAGTATTGTTGCCTCCGCTACCGCCTAGCAATCCACCTATCATTTGTGCAGCAGCACCGCCACCACCGCCACCTAGTAAGCCGGCAAGCATATCCATAGAGCTATTGCCCTGAGGTTTTACGCCACGTCCACCTAGTAGGCTGCCTAATACCATTTGAGAAACAGCTGGGTTTCCCATTAAGCTAGCTAAGGGGTTTGCTTGTTTTTGTTGGTCTCCGCCACCTAAAAGACCAGTAATATGGCTAAGAGTACTGCCATTGTGGTCTCGGGCGAGTGCACGGTTTAAAGAAGCCATATTATCTGGGTTATTGTTAACGTTTTTTGACATTCCACCAATCATCATTGGCAATAGTGCAGATATAGCTTGGCTGGTTTGATTTTGATCGGCACCAATTTGTTGGCTTATTCCTTTAATAACATTTGGGTTTAATTGCTCTGTGAGCATTCCTAGTAGTGATGACATAATATTCCCTCCCGAAATATGATTTACAATCAGGACTAATTTTAACAGATAAATTACTGAAATTTTGTTTTTATACACTTTTTATTAAAGTTTTATGAGCAAAACTAGGCCTTAAGAGCTGATATTTAGCCTATTTTACAAAATGTATAGTTTACAATCTTAACTTATTTTTATCTTTAAGTTAGAATAATCTATGCTCGAGTATAAGATTTTAACTGCAAAAAATATATATTCTGGGCTTGGTAAGCCAGTAGATAAAAGTGCAATTATTTTGCAAGAACTGGATAATCAAGAAAATATAGTTGCTATAGATAAATTAAATCTTATGGCTAGCAATTTTCCTAATACTAAAATCCAAGACGTGGGTTTTGCAATTTCACCAAAATTAGTAAACCCACATACACATTTAGATTTATCAGCAATGCCTTTTAGCCCTGGAGCATATTCCAGCTTTATTATGAAAGTTTTAGACCATATTAGTACCGGAAAGCGCGGGCTTGAGAGCGCTAAAATTGGTCTAGCTAAACTAAAGTCGGAGGGTATTAATACCATTGGTGATATTGTTACCAGTAAAGAAGTAATGCACTACCTACTTGCCTCAGATATGCAAGGTGTAGCATTTTGGGAAGTTATAGATCCTGACCCAGCTACAGCAGAGCAAAGTTTTAATAGGGTAGTAGCAGAATTGCGAGAATTTAGAAAACTAGAAAAACCCAACGGTATGAGGGTGGGCTTAAGCCCGCATACTCCACATACTGTTAGTGCGCCACTATTGCAAAAGCTAGCTGCTTTAGCAAAGCAAAATAAAATACCTTTGCAAATACATGTTGCTGAGAGCCCCGAGGAGACTAAGCTACATTTTGAGGGAAGCGGCCCTTTGATGGACTTGCCAATTTCATATAAGGCTTGGCAGGCAACTGGCATGACCCCAGTGCAGTATCTAAAAAAACTTGGCATCTTAGAGGCAAAACCAAGTTTGGTGCATATGGTTAATGTTACCGAAGATGATGTAAGAGATGTAGCCAAAGCTGGTTGTGTGGTGGTGCATTGTCCACGCTCTAATACTGCCTTAGATTGTGGTAGGTTTCCTATAGAATTATATGCAAAACATAATGTAAGCGTTGCTATTGGAACTGATAGCTTAGGCTCGAGCCCATCTTTGTCAGTAGAAGAAGAAGTGCATGCAGCCATAAATCTACATGGAGCTAAAGTAAGTGAGCAAGCTTTAATTTGGTCAGCGGTCAAAGGTGCTTATAGAGCTTTGGAGATGAAAACCCCAAAACTAGGCCGTGGTGATAGTGCCCAGCTAATGCATATTTGGAAAAATAAAAAAGATAGGAATTAATTGAGATATTGAAATTTATAAGGGATTAGTAAAAAGAGCATAAAAATAAAAACTAATACTTGCATAGAGCAATATTATTCTTAAAGTCCTTCATTGTTTGCTTTTAGGCTTTAAATAGTTTTATTCATAACCCTGCTAAGCCCATAATTTGCTAAATCTTGCTCTGATTTTACTCGTCTGTACACTACCATACATACCCACAGGGGTATTTGCAATAAAGTAATGTTCTGGAGGATTTTTATGTCACAAGCTATAGAATTGTCAGATGACAACTTTGCAGATTCAATAAAAGAAGGTTTAACACTAGTAGATTTTTGGGCTCCTTGGTGCGGTCCATGTAGATTCGTTGCACCTGTTTTAGATGAAATTGCTGCAGATTATGAAGGTAAAATTACTGTTGCAAAACTAAATGTTGATGATAATCAAAAAACAGCCATGGATTTTAGAGTAATGAGTATTCCAACCGTTATTTTATTTCAAGATGGTGAAGCTAAAGAAGTACTTGTAGGTGCTAGACCAAAAGGTGCTTATCAAACAAAAATAGATCAATATATTTAAGTCTTAAAGCAAAAAAAAAGAGAGCTTACTAAGCTCTCTTTTTTTTATATCTTTTCTACCAGTCTATATGAAGAATTTCGCGACTATAGATATTACTATTAGTGGTTTTTGTATAAGCTATATCAGTACTAACATGCTTAGCTAATACCCTAATACTATTTGGTAAAATATCAAGTAGTTCTAGTAGTGCTTGAAAACTAGGAATATCCTCGGCTGTAAGGGCAGAGTCATAGCCATAATTATCAATAGGAATTTCTATAGATTCAGTATTTATGTTGCTATAGCTTAGGCTTAAATCATAATTACCAGTGCTACTATCACTTGCGCTGTTGCTACTGACTTCTATCCAATAATTAATGCCTTCTTCAGCTGTAAAGACTATTTGAGAATTTAAACTATTTTCATCAACATCGTCATTGTCACTAATATAGATATTATTAGTTGTATCTGCTAACCAAAGCTGGGCATCAAAGTCATCACTGTATAAATCAATTACTACCTCGTCACCTGCAGTCAAACCTTTAATTTCATAAAAATCAGTAATGTAACCATAGTTATCAACTTCTGTATCTTCTAAAACTCCACTAACTAGTTCTGAAATATAAATTGGGTTTGCTTGCATATTCTCTAAGTCAGCTTCTAATGCTTCAGAATCAGAAGTTTCAATTGAGCTTGCACCAAAAGAAACTAAATCATCTTCGGTACCATAGTCTAAACTAAGTGTAAATGCACCAGAGATATCAGAATCATAGCTTGTTACCTCTAACCAATAACTAATACTCTCTTCGGCTTTAAATGCTAAGCCTGAGTTAGTAGTACTTTCATCAAAATCATCATTATTAGTAAGATAGATATTATTGGTAGTATCTACTAACCAAAGGCGGGTATCAAATTCATCACTTGATAACATTATTTTTATAATCTCTCCAGCAGTTAAGCCATCGATACTATAAAAAACAGTTTGGCTTTCATAATTATCAATCTGACCGCCTTCTAAATCAAATGAGATATTGCTAGGAACAGTTATGCTTTGAGCAGTCATACCTGCTAAATCGGCTTCTAAGTATTCGTCATTTACAGCATCAGCAGCTTCTACTACATTAGTTGTTGTATCGCTGCTAGCTTGACCTTGTTTGTCGATGAAATCTTGATTAACAGCAATGGCAATTTGAAATTCACCAACACCATCACCATTAAAGCTAGATACTTCTAGCCAATAGTCATTGCCTTCTTCATAAATGAAGCTAATTGAAGAATCAGTACTAATATCGTCCATATCGTCGTTACCAAGAATGTAGACCGAACGATTTGCGTCAATTAGCCAAAGCTGGGTATCAAAATTTGGGCTAGTTAATAAGATATTTACGGTGTCACCTGATTGAGCAATATTGTCTAAGCGATAATAATGGCTGTAGTAGCCATAGTTATCAAGACTGTCTGCTGTTAGATTGCCTGATAGGCCATTACTTGAGTTGATAGTGCCATTTGGGCTAATACCGGAAATATCTGCATCAAATGTGTCATAAGTGCTAGTTATTATATCCTCTGGATAATCATAATCATCAGTAGATGCAAGATTATCTGCTAATTTTAGATTTAAAAATTGACTAATACCATAAGCCATTGGTTGAATAAATAAATCTACAATGTCAGCTAAGCCATTTAGATTAGAATTAACTTCATTATAACTAAAGCTAGAACTACCTATTGGCATTGATTGTTTGGCTAATCTAAAATTAGGATTGTTATAAATATTTAAGCCAGATTCAGAACTATCAATTATTTTTTCTAAGGCAGATGTTGGGCTGGCAATGACCAAATTATTGCCAATAAAAGCATAAGCAAAGTCGCTGTTGATACTAGATTGAATTCTTTGGATAGAAATATTTTTATAGCTATATTCTCTTACAGAAAATTCAGCCATTAAATCTTGACCAAATGTTGATGACATTGCATCAAATGGGATGTCATTATTAAAGCCAAATTGAGCTAATAGATCAAGTGGATTATCTCCACCAAAATCAGAAAGCTTGGCTATTAGAGGAATAAAGAAATCTGCTAATTCAGCAATACCTTGTTTTGCTTGTTCTACTGATGCCACCGGAATAACTGTTGCTTGAGCAGGACCATTAAATATAGTGTTGATATTCGGGCTAATAGGCTCGAGCCTATAGTTATGAACTTCGGAACCTAACCAGTTAAATAATGCAGTATCTAAGTTTAAACCAAAGAATACTTCACTAAGTTCTTTTATATCAGCACTTTCACCATAAATATTAGCTATATCATTTAAAAGTGATTGCAAGTAGCTAAAGCTCTGACGCCAAGGAACATAACTCATATTAATTGCCACAGAATCAGCAGGTGCTAAAATTGGTGGGTTTAAAACTTGGCAACTAGGGCAGTTTATTAGTCTTAAAAGAGCTTGGTCACCACCCTCTGGGCTAGTAGCCAGCAGGTTTTCAGTTAATATGCCTTCAGGGATAGCAGATATTTGAGATACATTGCCACCTAGGGTATAAAATACAGATAATAATCTAGCTAAAGCAGCGCTATCATCATCACCACGAGCAAACATGCCCCCAAAGCTATTAGCTATATCAGCAATTTCTGCAAAATCCAAACTAATCCTTAAGCTATTTTTATAGCTACCAAGCTCAGCTTGGGCTTGTTTATAAAGATTACTATCAGCCAATGAAGCTTCTGTACTACCATTAGCTAGTCTTATTACAGTTCTTACATTGTCAGGGTCGGTACTTGCTATAAAAATACCATTATAAAAACTAATTACAAATGGAAAATCTTCGCCATCATTTACAACATAGATTGTTACTCCATCTTGCTCGAGCCTAGGCAAATCTTCACCACCACAACTAATCATGGCATCAAATAGATTTCCTAAATTGTTGTTTTCACTAGCTGCTCTGGCTAATACGGTGATAACTGGCGTAGGGCTAAATCCACCCATGCTAACGGTCTGCAATAGTTCTATACCACTATGTTCTGGCTTTTCATGCATAAACTGCATTTGCTCAGATAAATTTGGGCAAAAATCTGCAAGCATGGAAAGAGCTTCATTTCGGCTTTCGTAAGCAAATAAAACATCATTTAGTTCAGGGAATTTATTAGAACCTACCAAGATTTTCACAAGCTTTTGAACTGTTTGAGTGCTTTTAGCCCAATTTAAAGCTTTTAAATCTTCTTTTATAGATTCTCCATAATGCTCTTTATAAGACATGCTCATTGATAAAATGCTGTCTGGCGGTGCTAGTTCCTCTAAGGGCTGCTGAGCAAAACTTATGCTTAGCAATAAGCTGATTAGTAAAAGGTATCTTTTCATTAAGACCTCCTGGGTAATTTGTTTACACCATATTTGTGTATACCAAAGGACAGATTAGCAGATTTTGATACTGCAATGTGTCCGCCAAAAGTATTATAGAGCCTAGTCATGAAGAACTGGTTAATGGCCCGCTATTACAAACTTAATTAGCTTTTAATAGCTGCCATGCCTAAGCGGATAATATATCTTTGGCTACCTGATTTTTGCTGATAGCGTTTTAATAGCTCAAACATTTCGCTTTGCAGTGTTTTTGCATCATCAAAATCTAAATAAACGCTGTCACGCCAGCTGGATAATAAGGCAGCTTGGTTTTGGTCTAACATACTGTAATTTTCTTCTGGATTTATAGCAGTTTGCACCTGTAGACGGCCTCTGCTATCTTTATAAATACGTGTGCCCCAAGTGCCCAAATCTTCGCTACGTGTTTCTACAACAGCTTTTCGTAATAACCGTTCCCAGTAGCGTTCACGCTCTGCCATCATAGTTTCTAACGATTCTGCAGTAGTTGCCTCATAGGGTACAAAAAATATATCGGCTGTCGAGCGGTAGTGTTTTATAGCTCGCCCAGCTCTTTTTTCTTCTTTTGTAATCCTAATTAGCCCATAATCCATAAATCTTTTTACCCGAGATAATACTGTGTTGGCTTTAACTCCAGTTTTGTTAGCTGCTTTTAGGATACTGCAATCATTTGCTAAGAAAGGCTCGAGCATACGCAAAGTTTTAGGGTTTATCAGAGTATCTGCGGCTTTTGCATCGGTTATTATTCTTATGCTAGGTGATTTTTGCTCTTTCATATCAGCTAGTATTGCATGAAAATTAAAAGAGTTAAAAGGAGGAAGGGGAAAGTTATGGCTGAAAGCTAAAAAACCCAGTCCATAATTAATTATTCACAATTATTTTTGGAGGAAGAAAATGATAACCAGCCTTGACCACATTCAAATAGCTATGCCAATAGGCAAAGAAAGCCAAGCTAGGCAATATTATGGCGAATTATTGGGTCTAAAAGAAATGGAAAAACCCGCAGCACTGCGTTCACGAGGTGGTTGTTGGTTTGAACTTGCTAATCTTGGCTTACATTTAGGTGTAGAAAAAGACTTCTCGCCAGCCAAAAAAGCTCACCCGGCTTTTAGGATTAGTGATTTAAATAAACTAGCTGAATTATTTTTAAAAAAAGGCTTTAAAGTAACTTGGGATGAGAACTTAAAAGGGGAGAGGCGGTTTTACTCTGAGGATATTTTTGGGAATAGGCTCGAGTATATGCAAGATAAATCGTTGGCCCAAGATATTTTATAATTTTGTGATTGCTAAATAAAAAATAAAAATAAGCTATAATCAATTATTCATAGAAGGAGATAAGATGTTAGAAAAGAAAAATTCGTTCAAAGCAAAAGATAGTTTAAAAGTAGGCGATAAAAGCTACAACTACTATCGATTAAATAAATTACAAGAAGATGGTATTGGCAATATTGATAGATTGCCCTATTCAATTAAAATACTCTTAGAAGCCGTTCTACGCAATGAAAATGGCTATGATATTACTACCGATGATGTAAAAGCTTTAGCAAACTATAATCCAAAAGATTTAAAAGCCTCTGAAATCCCATTTAAGCCTGCAAGGGTTGTTTTGCAGGATTTTACTGGTGTACCAGCAGTAGTAGATTTAGCAGCATTACGCAGCGCCATGCACCGTATGGGCGGAGACCCAAGTACAATCAATCCGCAAATCCCAGTTGATTTGGTAATTGATCACAGCGTACAAGTAGATGTCTATGATGACCCCTTAGCTATGATTAAAAATTCTGAAATTGAATTTAAAAGAAATCGTGAGCGCTACGAGTTTTTGCGTTGGGGTCAAAAAGCCTTTGATAATTTTAATGTAGTGCCACCGGCTAGTGGTATTGTTCATCAAGTTAATTTAGAATATATTGCCAAAGGCATTCAAACCAATAAAGACAACGACATCTATCCAGACTCACTAGTTGGTACTGACAGCCATACCACCATGATTAATGGCCTTGGCGTAGTTGGTTGGGGTGTTGGCGGTATTGAGGCCGAAGCCGTAATGCTAGGGCAGCCAATCTATATGCTTACACCAGAAGTAGTCGGTTTTAAGCTAACTGGTAAACTCTCCGAGGGCGTAACAGCCACTGATCTCACCTTAAGAGTTACCGAAATGCTGCGTGAGCTTGGCGTGGTTGGCAAGTTTGTAGAATTCTTTGGTGAAGGTCTATCTAATATGACTTTGCCAGATAGAGCTACAATCGCTAACATGGCACCAGAATACGGTGCTACTATGGGATATTTCCCAGTTGATGCTGAGACACTGTCTTATCTTGCCCAGACTGGTCGTAGTGCCCAAGAGGTAGCAGCGGTAGAAGCTTATTACAAAGCACAAGGTATTTTTAGAACCGATGACTCTGCTGACCCAGAATTTGCAACTATTATAGAACTTGATATTTCTACGGTGGTGTCATCAGTTGCAGGCCCAAAACGCCCGCAAGACCGTTTAAACTTAACTGATCTTAAAAAAGAATTTAACCAAAGCCTTACTGCCCCAGTTGGACCATCAGGCTTTGGCTTAGAGCAATCAGCACTTAGCAATAAAGCTAGTGGCCAAATAAAAAGACATGGCAAATCTTATGACTTTGAATTAAAGCATGGTGATGTCGTTTTGGCCGCTATTACAAGCTGTACTAATACTTCTAACCCGTCAGTTATGCTGGCTGCTGGTATTGTGGCCAAAAAAGCAGTAGAGCTTGGTTTGTCGCAAAAGCCTTATGTAAAAACCAGCTTGGCTCCTGGCTCTAAGGTAGTTACTGAGTATTTGACAGAAGCAGGTTTATTACCATATCTAGAAAAAATCGGTTTTGGAGTTGTAGGCTATGGCTGCACAACCTGTATTGGCAACTCTGGCCCATTGCCAGAGCCAGTAGTAAGTGCTATTAATGAGGGCGACATAGTTGCAGCTAGTGCATCATCTGGTAATCGTAATTTTGAGGGGCGTTTAAACCCTCATACCAAAGCTAATTATTTAATGGCTCCACCATTGGTAGTTGCTTATGCCCTTGCCGGCACTGTTGATATAGATTTTAAAAACGAACCAATTGGCGAGTCCACAGCTGGCAAAGACGTTTATTTGAAAGATATCTGGCCAACAAGCCAGGAGATGAGCGAGCATTTAAAAGGTGCGCTAAAGCCAGAAACATTCAAGAAAATGTATGATGGCATAGAAGAATCTAACGAAGAGTGGAATGCAATCCCTGTTAAAGGCGGCGAGCTATTCGATTGGGATGAAAATTCAACCTATATTCAAGAGCCACCGTTTTTTGTGGGTATGAGTGAAGAACCAAGCCCAATTTCTGCAATTAATGATGCAAGGGTGCTAGTGAAAGTTGGTAATAGCATTACTACCGATCACATTAGCCCTGCGGGCGCAATTCCACCGAATGGACCTGCCGAGAGATATTTGCTCGAGCATGGTGTAGAGCGTAAAGATTTTAATTCTTTTGGTAGTCGCCGCGGTAATGACCGAGTTATGACCAGAGGTACTTTTGCTAATATTCGTTTGCGTAACCAAATGGCAGCCGGTACCGAGGGCGGCTGGACTAGATATTTGCCCACTGATGAAGAGATGTCAATTTTTGATGCCTCAGTAAAATATAAAGCAGATAAAACCCCGACAATAGTACTTGCAGGGAATGATTATGGCATGGGCTCGAGCCGAGACTGGGCAGCCAAAGGTCCTCATTTGTTGGGTATAGAAGTTGCAATTGCTGAAAGTTTTGAGCGGATTCATCGCAGTAATTTAATTGGTATGGGTGTGCTACCTTTACAATTTAAAAAAGGTGAAAATGCCGAGAGCCTAGGTTTGACTGGCAAAGAGCATTATTCATTTAATATTGATGACAATTTAAAGCCACAGCAAGATGTAGAAGTAAAGGTAAAACGTGAAGATGGTACTGAGTTTAGCTTTACAACTATCTGCCGCATTGATACCCCAGTAGAGATAGATTATTATCGCAATGGCGGTATTTTACATACGGTATTACGGCAAATACACGCCAAATAGGCAAAATCTTAAAATAACTTACAAATGAAATATTTCGTAGAGTAGTTGCTTGCAACTGCTCTATACTCTTATTATGCGGCCCTTGTTACAATTCTTTGGTTTTTTATTTATAGTGTTTTTTATTGTAGGTGAATTACAAGGCTGGTATGTAGGTATACCAGCCGAGACACCAATGTTTTTATACAAAGCTGATCATATAGCCTCGAGCTCACGAACTGCTAAGTTTGAAGATAGCTTTCCCTTAAGTTTTAAAGGGAATGTAAAAAGAGGCGAAGTATTAGTTGAAGTAATGTTTAATATACCAGCTAGTTTTCAAGGGCAAAAAAATGCTACATCACCCGTTGGTATCTATCATAAAACTTTTTATGAAGGTGATGAAATAAATATAGATGAATTACTTAGAAAGGATAAAGGTCGTTACACCGTGCGTATTAGCTATGCCGATTCACCAGGTATATTTAAGCTAAAAATGTCCAATTCTAACGACCTATAATTATGAGAGATAATATTATTGCATTATTAGTTCTTCTTGGGATATTTTTTGGAATTGGTGAGTGGCAAGGTTGGAATATTGGCTTAGCTGGTAATACCCCCACTTTAGTTTATAAAAAAGATGCTCAAGTTAGAGTGGTACGCCGAGTCCGAGTAGATGACCAATTACCTTTTACATTTAAAGGTAATTTAAGTGATGGTGATCTGATTATTAAAGGATTTTTTAAAACCGCTGCTAATTTTGAAACAAATGCCCGTGAGGGTAAAGACAAGCTTATTTTTAAAGAAGAATTTCATAAAGGTGACAAAGTAAATATAGAACAGATCTTAAAGGCTGGCAAAGGAGTATATGTAATAGAGCTAGACTACAAAGAAGCCACTGGATTTTTTAATTTGAAAATTGATAAAACAAGACAATTTAAAGAATAATAAAAGAGGCGTAAAAGTTTTACACCTCTTTTTAAATATTTAAATTTAATTTAGTAAATTTAAATTATTGGCATTTGTCCACGACAGGTATGCTACTAGATACAAGCTATTTGTTAATATAAACGGCTACTCAAAATCACATCAGCTTGTATCTAGTAGCATACCTGTCGTGGACAAATGCCAATAATTTA
>CAMZLP010000006.1 GCA_947311535.1 uncultured Deinococcota bacterium
AGGGGCGATATTGTTTATAGTGATTTGGGCTTTATGCTTTTGGGGATAATCATAGAACGTATTAGTAAAATGCGTCAGGACAAATTTGTGAGCAAGTACATCTTTGAAAAGCTCAAAATGGATACAATTTCTTATGGCCCGCTTTTAAACAAGAGGGTAGCAGCTAGCGAAGATTGCGGCTGGCGTAATAGATTGTTAGTTGGCGAAGTCCATGATGAAAATGCCTACCTGTGTGACGGTGTTGCTGGCCATGCTGGGCTTTTTGGCAAAGCTGAGGATTTGGCAAAATATGCTATGGCTTGGCTTAATTTTGACCCTAAAATTGCCAATAAAGAATTAATGCAAGAAGCTATAAAAACCCAAGTTGAAGATTTAAAATTGCGAAGGGGTTTAGGCTGGCTTAAAAGATCCGAAAATAGCTTTGCTTCTGATTTAGCAACGCAAAATGCTTACGGACATACTGGCTTTAGTGGTGTGAGTATTTGGCTCGAGCCTGTCCAAAATTATTTCATAGTCTTACTAACAAACCGAATTCATCCCAGTAGAAACCATGGTAAAAATATCCATCAAATCCGCCAAGATTTCCATGCGGAAATAATAAAAGCGCTTAGTAATAATTGATTCTCTATTACTAGCTCCAAACTGATAAGCTAAAAGCAATGAAAAATACAGTTTTTTCTCTTTATCCTTTATCCTTTATCCTTTATCCTAAAAAAAATATAGCCCTGCTATTATTAGCAATCTTATTGCCTTTTGGCTTTGCTCAAAGCAACGAAGAGCTAGTAGGCCGCCTTATTCTGATGGGTTTTAGAGGTGAGCAGCCGCCTATCGAACAGTTATTGCGTTACAAACCCGCTGGTTTTGTCTTCTACCCTAGTAATATTAGCTCGAGCCAAAACACCAGAAAACTAATTAACGATTTACAGCAAAGTGTTGATTATCCGCTGCTATTTGCTCTTGACCAAGAGGGCGGGCCTTTTAGTGCTTATCGGGTTGATGATGCCACAATTTTCCCTAGTAATATGGCTATTGCTGCTACTAATAGTATTGATTTTGCCCAGCAAAAAGGCCAGCTCATTGGTTCAGAAATTGCCTATCTTGGCTTTAACCTCAATTTTGCACCAGTGGTTGATGTCAATATAAACCCTGATAACCCAATAATTGGCATGCGTTCTTTTGGGGCAAATGTAAATACCGTTAGTTCTTATGGGGTGGCGCTATTAGAGGGCTTAAAATCTGCTGGGGTAGCTGGGGTTGCTAAGCACTTTCCGGGCCATGGCGATACCATTACCGATTCACATTTGACCTTGCCGCTTGTAAATGGCAATAGAGCCAGATTAGATGCGGTGGAGCTGGCTCCGTTTAGAGCAATGATAGCTGCCAATGTACCAGCTATTATGACTGCTCATGTTATTTTCCCAGAGTTTGATAGTCTCTATCCGGCTACTTTATCTAAAACAGTGCTAAATGACCTTTTGCGAACCGAGCTTGGTTTTAAAGGTATGATAATTACTGACCACATGGACATGAAAGCAATTGCCAACAACTATGGAGCAGGGGAGGCCGCTGTTATGAGCATTGTGGCTGGGGCAGATCTGGTGATGATTGGCTACCGAGAAGAAAAACAAGCCGAGGTCTATAACGCCCTTTTGGCAGCGCTAGAATCTGGTCGAATTAGCCAACAGCGGCTATATGATGCTTTGCAGCATTCGGCAAATTTAGCAAATACTTATCAATCAAATTTAAATACTGAGCTGCCAGACTATAGCCTAAATAAACTAAAGGCCGAAAAGCAGGCTTTGCAGGCTGCTACTTTGCTAACAAATGATGGTGTTTTGCCCATTAAAGTTGCTAGCCAGTTACTTGTAATTAGCCCTTATATAAAAAGAATAAAAGCCGTGCCAGATTTAGCAAAGCAGTTGGCTTATTATTATCCAACTAATTCTTTAGATATTTCCATAGAGCCAAGTGATATAGAAATAGCAGTTGCCGTAGAGGCTGCTAAAGATGTTGATGTGATTGTATTGGCAAGTTATCACTTTAGGGGCAAGTTTTTGGATAATGTGATCAGGCTCGAGCAAGCTCTAATAAATACCAATAAACCCCTGATAGTTGTGGCCCTAGGTAACCCAGATGATATAAGGTATTTTGATAATAAACCCAACGCTTATTTAGCCCTTTACGGCTTTGATGATAGCAACCTAAAAGCAGCTCGAGAAATCTTAAGCGGCAATGCTTGGCCAACTGGCAAGCTGCCAATGGGTTTTGAAGGTTTTGACTACGGCTTTGGTTTGGAGAATTTTAAATGAATTTAAAAGCCCTCAATACGCTTGCTCTAATGTCTGGTACATCACTAGATGGGGTAGATGGAGTTTTAGCTCGTTTAGAATTACTTGATGATAATCTGCAGTGGCAAATCTTAGCCAGAAAAAGCTTAGATTACCCCTCGGAAATAAGGCAAAAATTAACCGATTTAATTCAACTAAAAGATACTAATATTTTAGAAATAACCCAAATCCACGCTCAAATTGGCCATATCTATGCCGACTTGGTCAGTCAATTTCAACAGCAAAATAAAGTGGATTTAGTAGCTCTATCGGGTCAAACCGTCTACCATATCCCTAGGCTAGATAAATCAAAAAATTGGCATACCAAAAGCACCTTACAAGTTGGTGAAGCAGCGATTGTTGCCGAGCGATGCAGCCTAAAAACCATCTCCGATTTTAGACAGTCAGACATAGCAGCAGGTGGTCAAGGCGCGCCCTTAGTACCATTTGGCGATTTTAAACTCTATTCTCAAGCCAATAAAGCCAGAGCAATTCATAACCTTGGTGGTATTTCTAATCTTAGCTATTTGCCAGCCAATCAAAATATGCAAGATGTCTTTGCTTTTGACACCGGCCCAGCTAATTGCCTAATGGACGATACCTGCCAAAAATACTTTGGTATCCCCTTTGACTATGATGGTAAAATTGCAGCATCTGGCAAAGTCAATCAAGATTTACTATTAAATTTAAATAATCATTTTGCCAAATACTTAAAGCAAAAACCACCCAAAACTAGCGGCCGCGAGCTATTTAATTTGTCTGAAATAGAGCATCTTATCGATATAAGCCCAAACGATTTAATCACCACGCTCTGCGAGTTTACGGCCAGCAGCGTTGCCAAAGCCTATCAAGATTTTGTTATCCCGCATGGTTTAGATGAAATTTTATTTGCAGGCGGCGGTGCCCTAAACCCTGTTTTAATGCAGCGTATCAAAGACAAATTAAATATACCAATAAAAACCTTTGAAGAAATGGCTTGGAATTCTAAAGACAGAGAAGCGCTTAGCTTTGCAGTGATGGGCTATTACGCTAATTTTAATTTGGAGAATGTTGTGTCGGCTGCAACTGGGGCCAGGCAGGGTGTAGTTGCTGGGAAAGTCTCTTCGATATAACGTGGAACTCACCGGCGTGCAAAAGCGGCGCGCCGCTTTTGCGCGTCCGTGTGAAGTGATTTGTTAGCTCTCATTGCTTCACCACATAATTTGCCCGAAAGTCTTCGACGCTATTCACAAACTCTGATTTGTGTATCATTCGATGACAATTCGCGCACAGAACAGTGAAATCTTTCCTTGGGTCGAGCGTAACCTTCTGGCCCTTCAGTGTGTGAAGTGGCGTAAGGTGATGAGCCTCGATGAAGCCTCGACCTATTTCGCCATATTTCTTTTCGAAATCGAAACCGCAGGCCTGGCAAACATGGCCGTGAATCTTTTTGGCCCTTTCTGCGAGTTTGCGATTTCTTTCTATCCGTTTGTGTTCACGTAGTTTTGTGAGGTCTTCTGTGTTCAGACCAACCTCATCGTCTTCCTCAGCAGCAAGAGCCTTGCGGGTTATTTACCTCACAGCCGCAGCGACCTGCTTTGATATGGGCAGTGATAGATGGGGTGATTTGCTCGAGCCTATTTTCTTTAGCAGCTTGGGCTATATTTTGTCTAGTCCAATCAAAGCAATAACAGATTGCTACTTCTGGCGAAGAGTCTTTTTGATGGACTTTTAATTTGATATTTTGACTATTAAAGCTCTGTCCATTGCCGTTAAAATACACAATTTTACAGTCAGGGTCTTTGCAAAAATAATACTGCTCTTGGGCATCAATTGTAGCCAAAGACTTTGGCTTTAATAAGCTTTTGATAGTGATGAGCTTTATTTTTTTACCTTTAGTGTTGCATCTAGGACAGAGCATTGCTTGCTGCCTATTTTTTACTTGGCTGGTGGCTGTAGTGCAACAATTGCTATTATCTTTCATAGAATTATTATAAACCCTCCTCTTGGCTAGAGAGTCAAGGGCTTTGGAATGATTATGACATGGTTTTATTTAGTTTTTTATAAGCTTATTAGCTGATATGGGATAGCTTAAGGCATATCGATAGGCTTATTTAATTGTAAATTCTTTTGCTTTAGAAATTAGTTTTTGCTATTTGCTAATTCCATATATTTTTTGGTTAGTACTAATGATTTTATCTAAGCCTTGTTTAGAATCGGGCGTCTTAAGTTCTTATGGAGGTTTTGACTCAAAATACAGTATCTTAAGGCATGTTTGGGCTTTGATTTGGCATGGGCAAGCTCTGCTAAACTTGCCAAGACTTCGGCAAGTCAGCTTAAATGCTATATCTCAATCTTTAAGATTGCTTATCAGTCAGATATCAGTGACTTTGGTTTTTACTAATTAATTAAATATGCTTTGGTCGTTTGTTCATTACTTCGCCAGCTATCATTAAGCCAATACGCTCTAAGCTAGCTTCTTCTCTATCCAAAATACCCATTATCTCACCATGAAAAATAATAGCTACTCTGTCAGATAGTGCTAAGATTTCATCTAAATCTTCAGACATTAAGATAGTGGCTGTCCCCTCAGCTCTTTGGGCTACAATGCTCTCACGTACGTATTCGGTAGCACCAATATCTAAACCACGAGTAGGCTGAGCCGCAATTAAAACTTTTGGTCCTCTGGCTATCTCTCTGGCCAAAATAACTTTTTGGGCATTACCACCAGATAGGTTTTTGATAGGTGTTTCAATAGAAGGTGTTTTTACGGCAAAGTTTTTAATTAGCCTATTTGCTTGTTTCTGAATTGATTTAAAGTTCAAAAAGCCATTTTTTGCATAAGGCTCTTTATTATTTTCACGCAATATAAAGTTTTCCGCTACGCTAAATTCTTTTATCATGCCATCACGGTTGCGTTCTTCTGGTATGTAGCTCACACCGTGGCTAATTATAGCAGCAGGTTTCATGTTAGTAATTTCTACGTTATCGACATAAATTTTACCTTTGTTAACTGCTCGCAAACCCGTAATAGCCTCGGCTAGCTCCAACTGACCATTACCACTTAAGCCAGCTAAACCTAATATTTCGCCAGATCTGACTTCTAAAGAGACTTCTTTTAGAGCCAATGTTCCTCTATCACTTTGGGCTTCTATTTTTGATATTGTTAAGCGGGGCTTGCCAATTGCTACCTCAGGTCTATCAGGTGCAAGTTTAAGCTCTCTACCAACCATCATATGGGCAAGTTGTACTTTGTTTGTGTCTTTAGTGGCTATTTCGCCAGAGTTTTTACCATCGCG
>CAMZLP010000007.1 GCA_947311535.1 uncultured Deinococcota bacterium
CATAACCACAAGCCAATAAAACAACTAACAGCCTTTGAAAGATTCTTTGAACTCAAACCAACTAATAATCCTTTAAGCTGGCTTAGATATATTGTTCCTGGTGGTCATACGACTTTTCCATAAGTCTCATTTATAGATTAAGATATTCTTAAGCTAAATTTAAAATACAGCGCATGTCAAAATAAATTCTTTAGTCTGTAGAAATCCTATAACCTCTAGAGCTTACTCTTGCCTCTATGACTTTGCCATATTCACCAACAAACTTCTTTAATATTAGCTTTAATTCTCGTACTTTGTAGCTACTGCAAATAACAGCCATAGTAGGCCCAGCACCCGATAAATAGCTGGCATATGCACCCGCTCGATTCAGCTCGAGCTTAGTCATTAGGAACTTTGGTATTAGCTTCTCGCGATATGGTTCATGGATTTTATCTTGACAAGCATATTGCAATAATTCAGGTTTATTTTTTGCTATGGCTAAAGGCCATAGACTAACTCGACCTAGGTTGAAAATCACATCTTCAATTCGATAATTTTTAGGAATTACGGCTCGAGCATCTTCAGTTTTTAGCTTATAACTAGGTATAGCAAACAAAAATTTCCAGTCACTAGGAATATCTAATCTTTCACTATAAAAGTTATCATTATTATCCTTAATGGCGCTTGTAAATCCACCATATACAGCCGGCCCAACGTTGTCTGGATGGCCTTCCATTTTTGCAGCAAGTTGATATACACCATCTCGACCAAGTTTGTTTTTTAGTAGATAATCAGCAATTGCAATTCCTGCTACTAATGCCGCTGACGAAGAGCCCAAGCCCCTTGCCAATGGAATAGGATTTTCTACTTCTAATCTAATTTTTGGTGCAACTTTAAATTGGCTTCTATAAGCATCTTTAAAGCTATTGTGTATTAAATTATCAGCATTATTTGCAATCTTACCATCGCCTGAATATATAAATTCATCCCTTTGGGCTAAACTGGCTTTTATCTTTAACCTTAAAGCTATTGCAATACCCAAAGAATCATAACCAGAGCCAAGGTTTGCGGTACTAGCTGGAACAGTTATTTTTATACTTTCTGCTGACATTTCAATAGCCTAACATCAAAATTGCAAAAAATCGAAAATATTTATGAAATTAATTACTCATTTAGCTCTAAGAGATATTTTGAACTGCCAAACTATAACAAATACTGCTATTAATTAGAGCATGCTAAAGCGGATACCATCAATTTTTAAAAATAATTCTAGTAACCAAGCTATAGCCAAAGTTAGCTTGCGGTCTCGAGTCACCTTCGTTATAGCCGCATTAGCGTTTTTTCCAAATTTAATGTTAGTTTTATTAATCTTCAAGCAAAATATTGGCAGTTCTAATATTTCTACCTTCAGTTTTTGGTGGCCTTTAGTTATTTGGTTAAGCTTATTAATTGCTTTTTCATTAGTAATAGCACAGTATTACTCAAAAGAGCTCTTATCACCATTAATTGAAATGAGTCAAAAAATTAATGAAATTCAAGACAACCCCAGTGGAATTATTGGGGCAAGACTTTTAGTCGAAAAACAAGAGCCCATCGAGGTTTATACCTTAAAAAAATCTTTCAACTCACTGATTGCAAATATTACCAAAGAACAAAATCAAAGAAGCAATTTTATTGCTTCTTTAATACATGATTTGAAAACACCTTTGATTGCCTCAGGGCATTTATTGAGCGTTATTTACGATTCCAATGAGATTGATAGAAAAGAAAGACTGGCTTTAATCTCAAAGCTAAAAGAAGAAAATAAAAGCATGATTGATTTAATACAAAAAATGGTTGATGCTCATAGGTTTGAGCGTGGCGAAGTAAAATTGAATTTGAAAACTGAAGCAATTGAAGATATTGCTAAGACTGTAATTAAAAGGTTAAAGGACTTGGCAAAGCAAAGAAATATAGAAATTTTGATAACTGGTCGGTCTAGGATTAATGTGGATAGGCTCGAGCTTGAACGAGCCATATATAATTTACTTAGTAATGCAATTCGTTATGCCAATTCTAAAATAGAAATAAAAATTTCTAAAAACGCCCTTAAAATAATTGACGATGGCCCAGGTTTGCCTGCAAGTTTAAACGAGCTAGCTCAACCCTTTAAATCTAAATCAATAACTATTAATGGTAAGCCTTATAATGCTGGCTCAGCAGGCTTAGGTTTATTTATTGCCAATAAAATCATAATAGCTCATAATGCTAGCTTAAGTGCAAACAATATTCCTAAGGGGAATTGTTTAAAAATTAGTTTTAAGAGTTCAAATGAGTAATAGAATTCTAATTGCTGATGACCATGCCTTATTTAGAATGGGGATCCGCTACGCACTAACTGCTAAAGGCTTTGATGTAGTAGCAGAAGCAAACAATGGCAATGAGGCCATAAACCTAGCTCTATTAGAGCAACCTGATTTAGCTATTTTAGATATAAAAATGCCCGAATTAGATGGAATTGCAGCCTGCTCAGAGATATTAAAGTATTCACCTAATACGCTAATTATTATGTTAACTACTTTTGAAGAACCCGCCATACTTTTGGCAGCAAAAAATGCTGGAGCTAAAGCTTATTTATCAAAAGAGACCGAAATAGCTGAGCTGGTCAACAAATTGGAAGACATCCTTAAATTTCCAGATTATCCGTGGTTTCCAAGCTTAGAAGTACCCGAGTTAACAAAAAGGGAGGCACAAGTTTTAAGGCTCTTAGTTGATGGCTTAAGTAATAAAGAAATTGCAAAGAACCTATCAATAAGTCCAGAAACAGTTAAAGACTATTTGCAAAATATATATCACAAATTAGAAGTCAATGACCGTTTAGCTGCCGCTAAAAAATCACGTGAACTTGGTTTATTAATGTTTGCCTAAGGCGATTCCCCCCATCTAGGGGTACAAAAGATACATTCAAAACTACATTATAAGACATTAACAAAGTCCTATTTTTAGGAAAGGAGTTTATATTATGAAAGATTTGAGGCAAAAAAATGTCTAAAGTAAGCAACTCAAAAACATCGGGTATAGCCCTAGTAAGTGTGCTATTTATTGGAATCATGATTATGATTTTGGTGGTCACTTTTAGCTTTGCAGCTATGAGTGAAAATAGAGCAGCTAGTGCTAATAAAACTGTTATTAAACTAAGTGAATTAGCGGAAGCAGCAAGTGAGCGAGCTCGAATAAAAATTGGCGAAACATTTAAAACTGAGCAATATACGGAAAAAGGTTTTATAGATGCCATCCGAGAACAATTAGATGGTGGAACTAGTATTCCGGGATTGGCAGGCAACCATAGTAATACTGTTGCTGGCACCAATTCCCGTTGGGAAATAAGAGCCGTCTCAGAAGAAGGTAGTGAAGTGTCTTGGGTAGATATAGCAGCTACTGCCGAGAATACTAAAGGTAGTCAAACTGTAATCCAGAGAATAGGTTTTAGCCCTTCTGATATTTTTGAACTAGTTATGCTCACAGAAACCGTTAATTGCATGTTTTGCCATTTACGCGTGAACGGTGATGTAGGAACATTAGAACATTTCAAGCCTGGTTGGACCGAAGAGGGAAATCCAGACGATGCTGATGCAGGGGCATTTAATGGCGGATCTATACTACATGGTAATTTATATGCGGCAAAAACCATTACTAATGATGGTTCTACAGATCTTAATGCCAACCCCTCAGCAAATATTAATGGAGCTCTTATAGAAGGAAATGTTGAGGTAAATTCAACAAATAGAAGGTTACCCAAAGATATTGATGGTGATGGGGTCGCTGACTTTCCACCAATTGACCGAGAAAAGGCTAGAAACAGTGCCAAAGGCTCTTTATGGATAGATAGCCAAGTTGGTGGGGCTATAGTTAAGACAATTGGCTGGAATCAAAACCTTAATAACTTGAGTGTTGGTTCGGGTAGTTTAAATTCTGTTACTGACGGAAACGTAATAATGATAGGTACAGCAGCTCAACCGATTAATTTGGATAAAGATATATTTGTTGAAGGGGATGTAATCATAAAAGGTGTGGTTACCGGCCAAGGTGCTATTTATACAGGCAGAAATATATATATTGCAGGTAATCTAACTGTGAAAAACCCTCCTGATGCTCCTTCAACTGGAGTCTGTGCAACTATTCCTGATCCGGATGATTGTGCTAAAGAAAATATTGCCCAACACAAAGACACTTTAAGATTAGGCGCCCGTGGAAGCATAATAATGGGTGACTACACAGAATTTGAATTAAGAAACCCTAGGTATGATTATGGGAAATGGAGTAATGGTACAAGAAAAAAATCTGATCGTATGCCTTGGAGCCGCAGACAAAATGCAGAATTCTTTCGGTCACAATTTGGCTTTGGGTGGAATGATGCAGAAGGTAGAATGACTGTAAAATATTATGATAAAGGAAATGATGATAACGGTACAAATATAGCTTTTGGTGATGAACTAGAATGGCGAGAAGATTTGGGAGGCTTTGTCAATGTTGACGGTGAGCTTGTCCCTGATACTAGAGTCTTAGAAGTAGAAGCTAATTATAATGCCACCAGTGAGGTTGATGGTGATGATTCTTATGATTATAGTTTTAGGCCAGGACACATAAAAACTGATGGTAGTTTTGATAGCTGGGTTTCTGATAGCATGTACAGAGATATTTTGGGTACAGAGACTTATGATCTAAATTCTTGGAGATCTTGGATTACATGGACTAATGACAAAGATAGTTGGAAAATTGACAAGCAAGAATTTAAAAAGAATTTAAAATATTCCATGCAACAAAATGGTCTATCAATTAAAGATAGCAATTTAGACGCCATATGGAATGGCCGGTTAAATAATCGTGAGGAACACATTCCTATAATTGCTACAAATGGTGATCAAATAGGTATAGCCCATTGGTCCGGAGATAACAGTGGAGCCATGTTAAGAATACTTATTACAGCTCAAGGAAGCTACGAAACACAAATCACAAAGGTGGATGCCTTTATCTATGCAAATCAGCGTATTGCCGGTAAAACCTCTATGAAAGCTTTAGCAATTAATGGCGGAATGATAGCAAAAGACATTGGTATTCTTGCTCCTGGACGTATTCCAGAGCATTGGCCTTGGTACCTAGATAAGTCAACAAGAAATTGTGAAAACCCAGGTGATACCTATTGGATTAAAGGCACAGAAGATTGTGCATTAACCCTCAATTATGACTACCGTTTACGAAATGGCGGCTTTGGTTTTAACTTGGTAGCTACAGATACTGGTAAAACCCTTTCTTGGCGGTTAGCAGATAGTATTGCTGATAGGGTAGCAAAATGAAGCGAATAATTCTATTAACAAGCATAATCTTAGCAATAGGAATTACAGTATTTTTAATTGCGAAACCCAAACAAGCCCCAGAAAACTCAGGCTCATTAAGGCTATCACCAAGTACTCAAAATCGGATTACCATTGGCGGTAAGAACTTAGATAGTATTGAAGCATCAAATGGCAACAATGTTAACCTCTTGAAGCCCCGTATGAATGAAATATTAGCTTCCAAAATAAGTTTAAGGCAAATATCTTATATTAGGCGCTCGGCTAAGCAGCAAGTACTAGTTTTTAAAGACGGAAGCGAAATGTTTGTAACAACCTATGTTAAAGAGCAACTACCTGATGAAATTCTCTTTAGGCTCGAGCTTGGCTCAAAAAGAATGGCAAGTAGTCGTCATGGCAACTAAAAAATCTGGCTTTACATTAGTTGAAATCCTAATTACCATAGGTTTTGCCAGTGCGCTAATTGCAATGGGCTCCCTGAATATATCTAAATATATTCAGCAGCTCCGATTAAACCAAGCTACTATTGCTTTTGTAGGCAGTTTAGAAAGAATGAGTGATGATGCATTAAGATTTAGCCAACGTATAGATTTAGTAGAAGAGGATTTATCTTCTGGAACAATAGTCTGGAAATCTGGTAGTAGTGAGTTTGCAAGAACAAGCTTACCCCATGGAGCAATTATCTCTTTAGTGGACAAAAATATTCCAGCAGAAAATATTTGGTTCTCAGGTCGTGGCTTACCATTTCAGCAAGTAGGTTTTACGGTTAAGTTAAATAATCGTATTCGAAGAGTGATTCTCTTACCGACAGGAATAGTGGTACAACAATGAAAAATAGACAAGGCTTAACATTAGTTGAAACTTTAATTTCAATTACTATACTCTCCGTGCTTTCTGCTGCAGCAGCAAGTTTAATGCTTTCTGCTATAAATATACGCGAAGCTAGTCAAAAAAGTCTACAGGCGGAGCAATTTGTTAAACGAGTTTTCGAAAAACATAAAGACTTTTGGTCAATCAAGGAAAATTATGAACTTATCCCAGAGTATTCGTTTACAAGTCAGTTCTTAGAAGATTTCCCTGAGGATATATCATTAGTTATAGAGTATTCCTGCCTTAACACTAGTGGAACTATATTAGATTCGGATGGATCAACCTTAAATTGTATCGAACCAAGTCCCCCACTTAGAAGAGTAGAGGTAAGTATTCTGCAAGGTGAAAATATAATTGCTCAACAAAAAGCCGATATTGGTAAGCCAGTTGCAAGTAGGAGCCACTAACTAATGATTAACGTTGAAAATGAGCTTACTATAAAGTCTAATACTAATCGACAAGCGGGTTTTAGCTTCATAGAGCTACTAATATCCATGGCAATTTTTGGACTAATAATGTTAGGTTTAAACTCATTGCTAGGTGCTAGTAATAAAGTTACCCAAGGACAAGGTAATGCAGCATATGCCACAATGGCAGCTAGGAAGTCTTTATTAAGAATTACTGATATAGTCTCTCAAGCACATTATATCTACCCATCTGGTCAAGTAATTAGCCTTGAGCTTTCTACTGGTGGCACAAAAGAAATGGTTACTGGAGAGAATGCATTAGCTATTTTATTACCAGAAGGAACAACTTATTGCCCTGGAAATGGACAGAGTTATTGTGGATACATAATTAGCGTAGAAGATCGTACAATGTTCGAAAGTTTTTTAGCTAATTCCAAACACGCCAGTAATTCTATTTTGGTAGGTTGGCGAGCCTTTAATCTGACATGGTTTAAAGAAACAGTACCAAGCACCGCCTTAAATACCTGGGACGATGTTAAAATTGAGTTATTAGTGGACTCTGTTGTTCCACATGATGAGAATAATCCAAATGGGACAAATTTAGCTTCTTTTGACCATCTGTTTGTATCAAGAACTAATACTACTTTTGATAATGAAAATCTATTTTCGAATTATTCTGAAAATAAAAACCAACCCAATAGTTTGATAGCCTCAATTGAACCGCGGGTTGTAATTGCATATGGCAACAATGGAGGAAGTAAAAAAGTTATAAGAGAATCACATATCTATGCTCGAGCCATACCAAGGGTCAGCCTACCAAACCCTAACTAGAGCATTTAAAATTTTAACTATATTAATGTCAGACTAACAATCTGGCATTTTTTATGAAGGCATACAGCGCTCATGGCTACGCCGATAAATAATTGCCTCCCTCACCTTTTTAGCAATATCCCAGTGTCTTTGCTCGAGCCTATCCTCAATCAGCAATCGGGGTACTCGGGTGGGTTTACCAGCCTTAGTTAGAGCGACAAAATTATAATGACCAATAGTGCATAACCTGCCCTCACCAGTTAGCGAGTTTTCACCATGAACCTCGCAACGAACAATCATGCTGCTATTGCCCACCCAAGCAACTCGGCTCTTTAGCTCTATTATTTCACCGACATAAATTGGGTTTCTAAAATCTACTGGCTCGGTCG
>CAMZLP010000008.1 GCA_947311535.1 uncultured Deinococcota bacterium
AGGTTTGTGAATTGAGATAGTATCTTCTCAATTCACAATATTTAATCAATATGCTCGAGCACAGCCCTAATATCCCGCAGATCCACCACATAGTCAGCCGCATCTTTTAAAATTGCTTTTTGTGCCAAAGATATTTTAAAAGATGCGGCTGACTATGTGGTGGATCTGCGGGATATTAGGGCTGTGCTCGAGCATATTGATTAAATATTGTGAATTGAGAAGATACTATCTCAATTCACAAACCTAAAGTGCTTAATAAATTTTATTTTATACTTAGCAAGCTAATATTTACCAAAGGTCCAATCGGTATAAAGCCTTTGTCTTGAAGTATTCCCTGGAGTGCTCACGGCTGGTGCATAACGACTATTGGATTGATCCTTTGAAGGTGAGGAGGAGTCGTCGTTCGGCTCACTTGGGCTACTTGCTCTATCATCTGAGCAGCCCCCAGCAATAATACAAGCCATTTTTCTGATAGTATCATTTAATGCTCTAAAATGGTCGACGAGCCATTTGGATTTCTTATAAAGACTATCTGATAATGCGGCTTTAACCCCTTTTAAATAATGATTTAAATCAAATAATGTGCCAAAATCTTGATCAATGGCTTCATATTCTGCTTGACCAGATTTTTCATAGTAATCAGCAAGCTCTTGAGCAGCACTATTAACATCTTGGATTCGATTACGGTATTCATCAAAAAGACTATTTTGAGCACTTAGGTCATAAGATAGATTTCTTTCGGATAGGCTCGAGCTTGCTAGTTTTACATAGCTAGGTATAAGCCAGCCAGCATCTTTAATAATTAATCTATCATTGCTACCTTCTTCAGTTAAAAGTAGCTCTTTGATTTCCCAATACGGATACTGAAGACCATCTGGGGCTGTTACAAACTTTAGATTTTCATTATAGCTAATTTCTTGACGAAAGCCATTACTTTCAAAGAGTATAATCCTATTTTGCTCATCTTTCTCTATATTAAAATCAGCTAATTTTAATATTTCAACAGTTGTTTTTTTATAAGATTGGGGGTACGACCTCATAAAAGTATTTTCTGCAACTTTTGCCCAATTACCTTCTTCTACAAGTTGACTACCAGGCCCAGCTTCTACAAAGCCAGATAGTACTGCTAGTCTTTCTATATCTTCATAGCTTGAATTTGCATCTGTTAAAATCTCTTTAAAGCTATCATAAAAATTTAAGGCTTCTTGGACATCTTTTGGTAATAGTGTTCTTGCAATAGTAGCTAGGGAACTAGTATTTGTTTGTACATCTAATTCGTATCGGGCCAAATCTTTGGGGTTTGCTAAAATCGAAATTGCAATAGCTTGCTGACCTGAAAAATCCAATAAACTTGTTCCGGATTCTATTGCCCAGATAATTCTCTGAATATCAGATTGAGCAATTTCTCTATGCTTATGAGAGCTATTGACTATTTTTTCTATTAAACTTGCTTGCCTACCTTTTAAAGGAGCAATTAAATAGCCTTCACCACTACTTGCACCATGTTTGCCGGCATGCAAACAATAACTTCTGGTATCGTAGCGATAATAACCAGGTCTATTTAAATCAATATTTCCTGTTTCTGGCTCTATATCTGAGACATCAATCCAAGCTTCAATGTTTAAAGCATCATCTAAGATCGTTGTAACTGCAGTTGATTCAAAACTTTGAAATGATGGCAGAATATCAGCCATATTTTCACTCTTAGCTGATTTTTGGGGTACACATGAGCTAAGACTTATAAGAATTGCGGTGAATAGTAATACTGTTCTTTTCATTATCTTCCTCCAATAAATAGCACAAGCAAGTTTCATATTAATGAAATTTGCGAAAACGCCTTTAGTCCTTTTGAGATAAATTAATTACTGATTAATTTATCTAATTAGATTTTAAAAAATTGAGCGTTAAAGAGGCGTTAAAATATTTTTACTACTGTACTGTGTGTGTTGCGATTTTTTAGAAAAATAGCTATAGGTGGAGTGACAGTTGTACATCATAGATGTTAGTTGAAATGTTAAATTCTAAATAACTATTTGGAAGCGTATCTAGCACAGCCAATTTAAACATCAAGGGGTTAAACATCAAGGGGTTCGATAAGCGGCCAAAAGGGAAGGTTTTGGGAGAAATTATGAAACGGTTATTTTTATTAGTGCTAATTTTAATCCTTGGCGCTTGTTCCACTAAGACAGCAAAAGTTCCTGAGTTAGAGGGGGTTTTTGTTCCAAATGATAAGGCTTTGCTTAAATTAAATTTTACAATCTCAAATAAACTAGCCTCGCTAGCAATTAATAATAAAGCTCAATTTATAAGCCCTGTCGTAGAGCTAGGAGATGCTACTAATCTACTCGCTTTTAAAGAAGGTAGTGAACCAATATTAATTGATAGACTAGATATTTTAAACTTTGATGGCTATAGGCTCGAGCCTATCCAAACTGTTAAAGCATTTGGGGGTTTTGAGCAAGCCCATCTAAACTTGTTATTAGCAAAAGAACTTTGGCAATATAGCCGTGGCAAAAATATAACTATTGCAGTAATTGATAGCGGAATTGATAAAAATCAAAAGAGCTTAGCTGGAGTTACTATAGATTCTTATAATTTTTTAGATAATAATAAGCAAGCTATTGACCAAACTGGTCACGGTACAGCAATTTCTACTCTTATTGCCGGACAAGGTCCATATTATGGCATTGCTCCTGCGGCTAAAATACTAGCTTTGAAAGTATTAAACAAATATAACCAAGGTTCTAGTTATGATGTGACTCGAGCAATTCTATATGCTGCAAATTTGCTAGAAGATATGCCAAACCCAAATACTGTAGATATTATTAATTTGAGTTTGGGTAGTTACTCTTATAGCCCAGTAATGCATGATGCAATTAAAAGAGCACATAATAAAGGGATAGCCATTGTCGCAGCAGCCGGCAACTCTAGCAAAAATAAGATTGCCTACCCAGCGGCCTTGCCCGAGGTTATTTCGGTTGGGGCTGCTCAATTATTATCTGAAGATTGGTCGTTAATGCCTTATAGCAATTATGGTAAATATGGCGATATCTTAGCGCCAATGGGTGGCTATGCTAAAACAAATTGGGGGCAATACGCCGAAACTGGTTTGCTAACTGCCAAAGCAAATTCAAACAATTTAGCTAGCAGAGTTCATGGAACTTCTTTTGCTTCTGCCGAAGTCTCGGCAGTTATGGCTTTGTTATTATCTTCTGGTTTAGATGCCTCTGATGCTAAAGAAACTTTGCTAGCTTCGGCAATTGATATTGATAAAACTGGCTGGGATAATAGATACGCTTTTGGAATCCTAAGCCCCTTGTCCGCTTTGCGCTCAGCAAATTTAAAAAATAATCCTGAAGATATAGTTGTAAAATTCTTAGATGCAGCTAGTCAACAAGAGGAGATTAGGTTTTTTGGCAGTTCAGAAATGACTGTTTATATGCCAGCAGGTAGATATAAAATATTTGCATTTAATGATAGCAACCATGATAATTTATGGCAACTTTCTGAGGCCTTTTATTATTCTGATTCTTTTTCTTTAAGCGCAAAAGAGATTTATCAAGAAGAAATAGTTTTGCAAGCTAGATAGAATAAATAATACAACTTGTTTGCTGCAAGAATTAACAAATACCTGCCTGATTGAGTTAGAATTATTGAGTTATGCGAACTTTATTATTTTTAATTATTATATTCAATGTGGTATTTGCTCAAAACTTTCCTAATTTAGATGCTTATGTGGCAACTGATAGTAGTAGGATTGATGTTGCGGCAATAAATAAAACCGCTCAGGAACTTAAAGATAATGGGCTCGAGCCTGTTGTTTTATTTATTGATGGCAGTATAGGTCATAGCCTGAAAGATGCTGAAGCCTATTTAGATGCAGCAATAAAGCATTATTTCCCTGAAGATAGCCCTAACCGTCTGATAGTTTTTATAGGAACTAAGCCTTTAGTCTTTGATGATGGTCAAAAGCCCTTATATATTGAATATAGCGATACCCTTGGTCCAGTTTTAGATAAGCTTTCTGGTACGGAAAATCTTGTTGATGTTATTAGAAACCGTGTCATTATTCCTCATTTAATTGATGGTGATTATAATGCTGCTATCCAAGCAGGTTTAAAAGATATAAACAATCGCTATTTGGCTAGCCAAGGAATTACAAGCCAAAGGTTGCCAACTACCAGCCAAGTAGAGACCCCACAGACAACGCCAAATCAAAGCACAGCTAATAATTCACCATTCTTTTTCTTATTAGCTATTCCATTATTAGCATTATTATTTTTCATCTTTCGGGGGCGAAATGGCGGTAAAAGCCCTACTAGGGCAATAACTGCCGAAGAAGCAGAGCTAGGGCAGTTATTGAGCGAGACAAGAAGCAAAATTGATGATGACTTAAAAGTACTTACCGAATCTGAAAATGCAGATAATTACTTCCCTGCAAACCCAGAAGAACAACACAATATGAAGGCTTTAATTGATATTTTAAAAGATGAACGCGCTGACGAGCTTGCTGAACTAAAAGTTGAGTATAAACAAAATTATGATATTTTGCATTCTAGTGAAATTAAATATAATGCTCTTAAAGACCAAGAAGCAGCGGCTAGCCATAGCTTAGAAGAGTTTAAAAGCTATCTACCTGAATATAAGAAAATTTCAGCTAATCTTGAAGAGGTGAAAGTTTTTGCTAGTGGTTTATCCGATAAGCGAGATAATCTTAGAACTGAAATAGCACAAATATCTCAGCGTAGGGCAATTGTTGAGGATTTGCTCGAGCAGAGTAAAAATGTCTATAGCAAACTATATTTGACTGATTGGCCAGAGTCAGAAGAAGTTTATTATGGCTTTGATGAAGCATTGTACGAGGTCAAAAATATTGAAGAAGCCAAACCCTTTAGTGCTTTAGCAAAACTGAAAGTTTTAGAGCATGATTTACAAACTGCTAATGATGCTGTCTCTGAGCTTTCGGCTAATGAAAAAGAATTGAAAAACTTTGAACCTTGGCTAAAAGGAAAACGTGCTGAGGGCTATAAGCTTGATAATGCAGATAAATTAAGCGAGAAATTACAAGAACATATATTATTAGCTAAAAACTTGCTAAAAGAAAATGAATACAAGGTTTTAGGCGCGCAAGTAGAAGAGGTAAAGGAACTGGCTGATGATTTATTTGTAGGCTCTAAGCATTTTGTTTCATTGTATTCAGAAAACCAAAATCGTTTTGACTTGATAGAGGCTGATTCACAAAGAGTTAAAAAGAGTATCGAAAAAGCAGCAATTGTTTTTGATTTGGTAGATGACTATGCGCCTGAATCTTGGACTGATATTAAGGGTAACGGTAGCGAAGCCCAAAAAGCAGCTGACCAGGCTTATGAATTTTATCTAAAAGCAAAAAGCTTAAATGATTTTGAAGAGCAAAACTTTGATTTTGCAGCCGAGATGCTTGATTTAGCTGATAGCGAATTAAAAAGGGCAGAAGGTTTAGCAAATTCTATAGAAAAGCGATTAAAGAATTTACAACATGCCCAAAAAGTTGCCAGAGAAGAGCTAGAGTTGGTTAAGCAAGATTTAAGCGAAGAATGGAAGCATTTAAAAGAAGAAGAAGTTGATAGAACTGTTGGTCAAAAAGCCGAGAATATAATGATTGAAGCTGCTCAATATGTAGAAAAAGTTGAGCTAGAATTTAACAAGGATAAACCTAATTGGCTAATTATGATGGCTTGGATACAAAAAGCTGATAAGTTAGCAGATGAGGCTTTAGAAATAATACGAGCAGAAGAAGAAGCGATGAAGCGCAGACAAGTGATTATGGAAAGTGAAAAAGTTGAAGCGGAGGTTGCTTTGGAGCGCCTGTTAGAATATGCTCGAGTCCATCCAAATGATATGAGTTCAGATACTAAAATTTTATTAGAAAGCTCACAGGATTATTATTTAACTGCTATCCAATTAGAAAAAACCACCAAAACGCTCAGAGATGTAGAGCTAGTAAAAGCTTATCAAGAAGCTGCTAATAATTTTGATCAAGCTCAAGAAGTAGCAGATTTAGCTTTTAATCAGGCAGAAAAAGATTTTGCCACTATGGAAGATCTTCGCAAAGACGCAGCAGAAACAATAGTTGATGCCCAAGAATCATATAAAAATTTATTAAAAATTGCCAAACGGGGCAGAGTAGAAAATACGGTACGCTCGAGCCTATACGCTTTAGCTAATTCAATACCCGAATATTATTCAGCTGCAAATAAGTCTGAATTATTAGAAATTATTCGACAAGCAAAAGCGGTTGACCAAGACATTAACAAAGCTCAAACTGAAGTTAGAGGTTATATTCAAAAGCTAGAAACCCAGCGTCGTAAAGAACGCTTGCAAGCTTTAGAAGCTGAACGTCGCCGTAGAGCAAGGCAAAGAGCAAGGCAAAATGTAACTTGGGGTTCGTCACGAATGGGTGCTAGCGGTCCAATTATTTTTTCTAGCCCTAGACGCAGCCGTTCCAGAACTTCAAGCTCAAGAATGCCAGTTGCTCGTAGATCTTCGCCTGTACGCTTACCAAGCGTAAGATCAAGACCTTCTAGCCGCAAATCGGGTGGTGGCTGGGGTGGTAGTCGTAAATCGGGTGGTGGCTGGTAGGTCTTAATATTTAGCTACTTAAAGTAACTAAAAACTTTAGTAGCAAGCCTTTTTTCTAAATTAAAAATTGATAGTTGTTGCTTAATATAAATCGTTCACTTTGTACTTACTAAAAGAATAGAGCAGTCCAGTTTAAAAAATTATAGCAGCGAGGCTTTAGCCTTGCTAATACTCTGTAGCTCGCTTGTGCCAGAAGTTGTATATACAGCTAAAATTTGGCAAATTAAAGCACCTAAGCTATATCATTCTTTGATTGGGCAATAAAACTATAATTATTTGGCTATTTATTAGGTTGGCAAACTTGACAATACCACACTCAAGTTTTATAATGCAACTATGAATATGGATAAACTAACCGACAATGCACTGCAGATGGTTGCAAGTGCCCAACAAATAGCAAAAACACGGAATAACCAAACCGTAACCCCTTATCACATGGCTGCCTCACTAATAGCAGACCCCGATGGCCCTGCCGCCCGTGTAGTGGCTCGAGCCGGCGGTAATTTAGCCCAAATACAAGCTTTTTTAGACGAAGCGTTGAGCAAAGAACCAAAGGTTTCTGGTGCCGATGACTTGTATATGTCTAAAGGCATGCCAAAGGTATTTGAAGAAGCAGATAATCTAGCCAAAGCTTGGGGAGATAGCTTTGTAGCTGCTGATACCTTATTGCTAGCTTTGCTTAAAAGATCTAAAGAACTTAAAGACTTTCCAAAAACCGCAGCCTTAGAAGCCGCTATTAAAGAAATCCGCGGTGACAAAAAAGTAGATTCTAAGTCTGCAGAAACAAGTTTTGAGGCATTAGCCAAATTTGGTATTGATTTAACCGCAATGGCCAAAAAAGGCAAAATAGACCCAATTATTGGTCGTGAAGAAGAAATCCGTAGGGCAATACAAATCTTATTGCGGCGTACAAAAAATAACCCCGTATTTGTAGGCGAAGCTGGAGTAGGTAAAACTGCAATTGTAGAAGGCATGGCATTACGAATTATCAATAATGATGTACCAGATGGTTTGCGGGGCAAGCGATTAATTCAGCTTGATATGGGTTCACTCTTAGCAGGTGCAAAATACCGCGGTGAATTTGAAGAACGCTTGAAAAGCGTAATTGACGAAGCCAAAGCTAATCAGGATGAAATAATCTTATTTATTGATGAGATTCACACTATTGTAGGAGCCGGAGGCACTGGCGGTTCAGTAGATGCTGGTAACATGCTCAAGCCTGCCCTTGCTCGTGGTGAGTTGCGTTTGATGGGTGCTACTACTTTAGATGAGTATCGAGAGCTAGAAAAAGACCCAGCCTTAGAACGTAGATTTCAGGCTATATTTGTAGATGAACCATCAATTGAAGAAACTGTAAGCATATTGCGAGGAATCAAAGAAAAGTATGAAGTACACCACGGTGTGCGTATTTCTGATCCGGCTATTATTGCTGCTGCAAAACTCTCGGCTCGCTATATCACCGATAGAAATTTACCAGATAAAGCTATTGATGTAATAGATGAAACTGCCAGCAGGATACGAGTACAGCTAAACAGCATTCCTGAAGAAATTGACGATTTGATGCGCCGTAAGTTGCAAATAGAAATTGAGCGTGAGGCTCTAAAATTAGAAGATGACTACGAATCAGAATTACGCTTAACTGCAATCCAAGAAGAACTACGTGAAATTGAAGATAAAATTAATTTGACCAAATCAGAGTGGGAAGCAGAACGCCAAATTTTAGATGATTTGCGAGAAAAGCAGGCAAAATTGGATAGCGTCAAAACTGATATAGAAGCTGCTGAACGCGATTATGATTTAGAAAAAGCGGCAGAACTAAAATATTCAATCTTACCAGAGCTTGAGAAAAGCATCAAAGAATTATCTGATACTTTAGAAAATTCTAAATACATTAAGCTAGAAGTAGATGAACATGAAGTAGCCGAGGTAATAAGCCGCTGGACACATATTCCGGTTAGTAAAATGATGCAAAGCGAGCGAGCTAAGCTTCTTAATTTAGAAGAGCAAATGCAGGGACGTATTATTGGTCAAGATGAAGCAGTTTCTGTAATTGCAGATGCAATAAGGCGCTCACGAGCTGGTTTATCTGATCCTAATAAACCGATTGGTTCATTTATATTTTTAGGCCCAACTGGAGTTGGTAAAACTTATACGGCCAAAGTTTTGACCAAGCTATTGTTTGATAGCAAAGACAACCTTATTCGTTTAGATATGTCAGAGTACATGGAAAAACACACCGTAGCTAAGCTTATTGGTGCGCCTCCTGGCTATGTTGGTTTTGATGATGGTGGACAGCTTACCGAGGCTGTACGTCGTAAGCCATATAGCGTTTTGCTTTTTGATGAAATTGAAAAAGGCCATCCGGATGTATTTAATGTTTTGCTACAACTACTAGATGATGGTCGTTTGACTGATTCGCACGGACGAGTGGTTGATTTTAGCAATACTGTGATTATTATGACCTCTAATATTGGTAGCCCCAAAATATTAGCAGCTGCTGAGGGTGGTTTGGATAATGAGGAAGTTAAAAAAGCTGTACTTAGTGAGCTAAATAACTACTTTAGACCAGAATTTTTAAATAGGGTAGACGATACTGTTATTTTTAATGCGCTTGGCTTAGAAGAGATCAAAAAGATTTCTAAATTACAACTTAAAGAATTACAAGGCCGTCTTGATGAAAAACGGATTGTGCTCGAGTATGACGAGAAAGCTTACGACAAAATTGCCAATGCTGGTTACGACCCTGCCTTTGGTGCCAGACCTTTAAAGCGAGCAATTCAGGATTTAATAGAAACCCCATTAGCTATTAAAATAATTGCTAATGAAGTAAAAGATGGCGATACGGTTAAAGTATCGGCAGACAAACGAGCTTTGACCTTTGAGGTAGTAAAAGGAGAAAATAGTTAAGGCATTTTAAGACTTATGATATTAGCTTAACAGCTGAATAGTTGGATTTGATAGCTGGAGTAAGCAAAGACAAATCGATAAAAAAATAGCCTGTGATTGCAGGCTATTTTGCTTTTTTATAGCTGATGTGTTTATACTGGCTAATCTATGATAGAACTTTTATTAATTGTTCCTCATCCTGATGATGAGGTTTTTGGCAGCGGTGGTTTGTTTGCCAAAATGGCTGCTGATGGTCGTAAAGTAGCTACTCTTACTCTTACCAAAGGCGGGGCTGGGCTTACCTTGGAGCTATGCTCTCGTGAAGAGATAGAGGTTTTTAGAGAAGCTGAGTTAAGAGCTTCTTTGGATATTTTAGGAGTAAAAGATATTTTTATCTGGGATTATCCAGATTATGTACCAGATGATAAAAGAGGTATGGATTTAAGATCTGGTTTAAGTGGAATTAGTCAGGAGAAAATCGTAAATGAAATTGTTGAATTATTGGATAGGCTCGAGCCTATTACAATATTAACCTTTCCACCTAATGGTTCAAATGGTCACCCAGATCATGTTATGACAAACAGATTTGTCTTAAGTGCAATTAACAAAGCCAAACACAAAGTTCAAAAACTATATTACTTCTCTTCGTCAGAACCATATAGCCGCTTGAGCCGAGATGGTTTTTTATCTGCTGAAGAGATTATAAAGCAGCAACTCCACCCGAGCCACTATATAGAGCTTGATGTCGATGGGCTCGAGCAAAAATTAGCTGCTATGGCAGAGCATAAGACTCAGGCACTTAGTGTTTTGTCGTTTATGCGTTTGCGGGCCAGTAGGCTTCATTTAGAGAGCTTTTATAGAGCATTGCCAGAACTCGAAGAAGACCAAGAGCCCAAAACTGTTATGTGGCTTTAATTACAGTTTTAGCTAAAATGTCGAAAATTCTTCTTTAGCTGTAATTGCCAGCATGATAATTTAAATTATGATTGCTTTTGGGAGAAGCCTCAAAAATGTGTATAGCCTGCTTGCTAATGGGGAACAGGCTCGAGCATATGAGGTATTAATAAATATAAAAACAAGAAAGTCTAAAGACCTATTAGAACTTGCTATGGCATTTTCATTTTTCGATAATTTTGCTAAAGGTAGAAATTATCTAGAACTTGCATTAACAGATAGCCAGATAGCAACAACGGCAAATTATAAAGCCCTAGATTTTCTGTACAATGTTTTAGAAGAAAAAGATATTAGGATTGATAGCCGTATTATGAGCCTCTTATCTACTAAAGATAATATTGTCAAACTAAATGTAGGGCGAGGTTTATTTTTGTCAGCCAGTTACAGGCGGGCAATTAGGGCGCTAAGTAATACAAGTTCAGACGGTTTGCCTAAATACCTGCAGGATTTAAAATTGTCATTATTGGCTACCTCTTATGCAAAAGCCAATAAATTTGTAGAAGCTGCTGACAGCTATCAAGCTTTAATTAATCAGACAGATAAAGATGATACTAGTGAAGAAAAATTATTACTAGCAGAATGCCTTTTGCAGGCTGCTAAACCCGAGCTTGCTTTTGAAGCCCTGAATATTAGTACCGATGATGTTGAGCAAAATAAACGCTTGTTTTACTTGCGTGGAGTTGCGCTGCATTATTTAAATAGGTATCAAGAATCATTAATTGAGCTGAGAAAATCATATCTTTTGTACAAAGTAAATACTCCTTATGAGCTTTTACTTGCAATTGCTCGTCTAAATATTGATTTACAAGACTATCCGGAATCTAATAACTTTTATAAGCGTACTTTAGAGATAATACCAGAACATCACAAACAGCAAATTATGCATGAATATGCCCGCTTTTTAAAAGATCAAGAGAATTATAGCGAGGCTATCGTATTATTAAAAGAGCTTGCTCAAGATATGCGCTATAAAAACAAAATTGTTGCTGAGCTAGATTTAGCAGAAATTGCTTTTGAAATGAAAGATTTAGTACAAGCCAACAAGCTTGTTAGAAGACCTTATAGCCAAGGTTTATTGGGGGCCTCCATACTTTTGGCAAGAATCTCTATGGAAAACTTTGATTATGATGACGCTATAGTTTATCTGGAGCAAGTGCTAGCTATTAGTAAAAAGGCAAGTTTTGACTGGCTATCAGCCCAAGTACTATTAGCAGAAGTATTTGCTAAGAAAAAATCAGCAAATCCTGATAGGCTAATTATGCATGCTAAGAATGCTCTTGACTACCTAGAAGCTAATGATGACTGGACTATGACCTTGGAGTCTTATTTGGAAGAGGCTCGAGCTGAAGCAATAGAAAATAGAGTGGTAAATTAAATAATTCATAATTCCAATTAGCTGCTTAAAACATGCTAAAATTAAGCTTGCCTTGGAGGACATTATGAAAATCAGAGATACTATCAGAATTAATGGAGAAATCTGGGCTGTTGTTGATGTTGCTCCAGCTTTAGAACTTGCAGAAATGGTAGCTGTTATTTTAGAGGATGAAGGCTTTAACATGATTGTAAAGTCTGGCGAAGTGCTATCTGACCCTTTGAGCCATCTGGGTGTACAGAGCCAACTTGGTACAAGCTATGTTCTGGTAAGAACTAATGATACCGAGAAAGCCTTAGAACTAATTGCAGAATCAGTAACTGATTATGAAGGTGAAGAGCTAGAAAAAATCATGACTGAGATGGCTAACGAGGATAATAGCAAGGTATAAATTAATTTGATAAATTGTATCCTGTAGGCTGGGCTTTGCCTACCGCCTATCAAAACGCGGCAATGCCAGTGGGTAGGTAATTCTGTAAACACTTGAAAGCGAGACTTCAGCCCTGCTCATGAAGTAATAATTGAGGTTTTTTAAATATTTTTCTAAATCAAGCTCAAAAAATCTTAGGGGAATTTCCAATTTGATAAATTTGTGACTGCCTGACCAGCAATAGGTATTAGCAGTACCGCTATTTCATATTCAGCAACGACCTTAGTGGGTACAATTAAATTGTTAACGGTGCTAAAGTCCAAAATCCAACGTTTTACTTTTTTGTCTTTATCGGATTCTATCATTAGCAAATTCCAGCCGTCAGAGGTGTCTGTGATTGTTATATTATTTTGACTTTCTTGACAACTAAATTTCACAGTTGGTTCTGCGCTTTGGCCTTCGTCTTTTTCTGGTGGTTTTAAACCACGCTGTTCTAAATTTTCAGAATCCCAAACACCTTCAGTATTTTTAAACAACCGAAGTTTGATATAACCGACTTCAAAGATTGCTTGGCTTACTCGCAAATCCATAATTACCTCATCGGCTTTTTCAAAGGCAATCTCAAGCGAGTCAATTAGTTCTTGGCAACTTGGGCTGGCTAGGGCAAATGAAGAAAGCAAAGTTACTAAAATGATTAACTTGTGCATTGGCTCGAGCATAACATCTTAAAGATACTCAGAGCCAATATCGATATACTAAGCTAAACTAAATAGAAATAAACTATTCATTTTTGAGTAACTCAGTTGACTGTAAATATTTAGAGCGCTGTTCTAAAAAAACCTTAGTTTTTGTTAGCGCTAAATTAAATGCTTCAAAATCAAATGAGTCAAGGCTTTCTTGGCTATTTATAAGTTTTTGATATTCTGAAATTTTAGAAAATAAAATTTTAGTTTTAAATATTTGTTTATAAGCCTCTTTTAATTTGTTTTTATAGAGTTTGGAAAATTTTGGACTTGCCAAAAATCTATCTTTTAAAACATGCTTGCCATCACCAAATGGTCCTTGTTCAACATTTCGCCCCAGAGCTTGTTTGTTTTGCTGGGGTGGACCAGCGCCAAACTTGGCTTCTAATATTGCAAAAGCTTCTAGGCATTCTTTAGGCGTTTCTGCGGCAAATTTTGGGGTTTTGCCTTCGGCAAGAACTGCCGGTCCAGCTGCAAACCCGGGCATTCCTGCTGATGAAAATCGGTCTTTCCAATATAAATTAAAGTCCGGTTTTCCTAATTTCCCTAAGCTTTCGTTAGCATCCCAGGCCAAAACGTTGAAAATGTCTTTGCTTTTATTATAATAAAGGTAATAATTATTGCCCATACCAGCCAAACTATCAAAATTAACCAAAAGATTTTCAATTGCTAGGTAGCTAGCAAAACTATCTGTATCAAGCCATTGTGATAATTCTAATTCAAATTCTTCGTCACTAGCATTGCTTACAAATTTCATAAATTTTGTAAGAGGGCTCAAATCTGCTTGTTTGCGGGCAGTTTTTTGCTCAAAAATATTTGCATATAAACTTAGATCACTACCCAAATATTTGAAGTCGTTGCCAACGGCAATTACCTTATACAAAACTCCTTTGCTAGCTGGGAAATGTTTGTCTAGGTATTCTTGATTAATTACTTCGGCAATTGTGTAAAGCTGTTTTTTTTCATTGTTAAATTGCAAGCTGATATAAGCTGTGGCAGATGCTGCTAAGCCAAAGCTCTCTAAAGCATAATTACTTAGTGGTTCTTGTAATTGAGCAGCATCATAGCTTACGCCTGAACTGCGTATAGCAAATTCTTTATAGCCAAGATAGCTTTGTCCGGCAATAAATTCATCAAATTTAATAAGATATGGAATTTTTAGCACAGTTTCTTTCTTTTTGCCTAACCCAGGTGGTGCTGGGATTGGCGAGAAAGCCCAGCAATGAGCTGGAACATTCTTTAGCTCAGGTGGTAAAAACATTGCCCCAGCAAAAAAACTGTCTGCTTTTGCTACTGATTTAAGCGAAGCGTTGCCTTTTAGCCTAATAGCAATATTATTTATTCTGACCCCATCAATAATAATATCAGCCGCAAAATAATCTTTATCGCCAGTTATCTGATAGCTTCTTAACATTTGTTCTTTTGTGTTAGTTGCCGTCAAGATTTGGATTTGATGGACAATACTATCATCAAATAATTCCAACTCATTGCTATAGTTACTTCCTGGCTTTTTGATAGCTATTTCTTTGCTATTGCTATAAGCTCGGATTTGCTGATTAGCCAATACAGTCATTAAGAATAGGACTAAAGCTACTAGGGCTAAAACTATCGGATAATAGCGTTTTAGTTTGATGCTCATATCACTATAAATCAGTAGTATTGTAGCCAGTGATTAAGCTTACTTTTTGATTGCCATTTAGATTTTTAATAGTTGCTAAAAATTCTTGAGTTTTGACGTTCTTTTTTAAAGAAATGCTGTAGACAAGCTCAGTAAGCATGCCAGATCGAACCGAGTCGATGCTGATTAGCTCTGCAAGATCTGTAAATTTCACAAAGCTAGCATCAAAAATACTATCAAAATCTTGATTGTTAGCAATATGTATTTTTAACACTTGGTTTCTAGCTGTTTGGGCATACCAATTAAATTTGGACATCATCAATATTATTAGGCTGATAATCATTGTAGCTATTATGGCTAATAAATAAAACCTAGTACCAGTGGCCATGCCAATTGCCATAGCAAAAAAGATAAAACCAACATCTCTAGTTTCTTTTACTGCATTACGGAAGCGGATAATTGAGAGTGCGCCCACAAGGGAAAAGGCTCGAGCAATATTTGAGCCAACAATTAACATAATAAGGCTGACAACCATGCCCATTAGAATTAGAGTGTGAACAAAGCTTTGGGTATAAGATGTGCCTTTATGGGTTTTTTGATAAACATAGGCGATGATTGCAGTAAGGATAAAGCTTAAGATTATTGCAATAACTACATCAGCGACGGTAAATGTGCCTGATAGGTCTTGAAAACTGAGTTGTTGAATTAATTGCTCCATTGTGAATTCTCCTTTAGAATTAAGCTATAAAGTTTGAAAAGATTGTATTTGAGGTACAAGCTTGGCTAGTTCTAGGCTTTGGCAATATTTGCTGACCCTAATTAGCCTGATATTATGTTTGGCAACGAGTTCTGTAAGCCAATAGGGTACACGCTCATTAGCTTTTACCTCCATTACTACCATCTCTGCTGGGAATAAATATTTACCAAGAGATTTTGATTTTAGGTTCAAATCATTGGTTCTATAACGCAAATTTGTGTCAAATGTTAGCCTTAGACCAATGTCATAATCCGAGCCGACAAAAGCTTGCCGAAAATAGCTAACAATTGTTGTAGCTTGCAAATTATATTGCCAGCTCATCGTTTGGATTTCTTGGCTAAGTAATTTATCTTCTGCTGATAAATTAGCTACCTGCTTTTGGAAGCCAGCCAGCTTGACAGCATCTTTTAAGGCTAATACCAACCTTCTTTTTTGACTTACCTTATCAAGTCTTTGTTTAATTTCTAAAAAGACTTTTGAGTTATCATCTAAAAGCTCAGTAGATTCGTAATAACGTATCCGTAATTTACGTCGAAACCTGATTCCTTCTAGTTTTTCCCAATAGAAATCATGCTGGGGTGAGTCATAATATAAGCTAGTAACTGCATAATTACCTGAGCTATCGCCATAGCTATCGGTTTGTAGATAATTGGCAATATCATCTCGGAAATGTTTTGCTTTATCTAAGCTAAGATAATATTTCAATTCAAAGCGGTTAAATTTGCGAATTATGCTGCTAAGATTTGCCATATTAGTTTTCTATTCCTCGATAAAAAATCTCTAACAAGAGGCTTTCACTGCCCGCCTTGGGAGGGCCATAGCTCCCTAAGGCTGAGGCAGCATTGGCCTGACCAAAAATTGTGGTTATTAATATTTGGGCAGCCTGTATAGGGTCAATATTACGAAAAAGACCATCTTTTTGACCTTGTTTTATGGCATTGGCAATAATCTCTGTGTGTACGTGCCAAAAACTACGGAATCCATTATCTAAGATTTCATGACCTTTAGGGACTTCTCTTCTGATAACTTGTATTAAATCCATGGATTGGCTAAACACTTTAACACTGCTCAAAACAGCTGCGGTTATTATTTCTTTTGGGCTTGCCGAGTCTGAAATAGGAGGAAAAGAGTCCTTGTTATTTTCTATCTCTTGCTTAAGCAGGGTTAGTATAATTTCTTCTTTGTCGGCAAAATGATGATAAATTGTTGCTTTACCAATTTGGGCTTCTTGGGCAATTTGCCTAACCGAGCTAGCAGCAAAGCCTTGATTTATAAAAAGCTTAAGGGCAGTTGCTAGAATTTTTGTTTTTGTATTTTTCAATTAATAATCTCCAGACCGACCGAACGGTCGAGTTATTATGTCAGATATTATTAATCTTGTCAAGTTTTTATTTTTATTTGCTAGTCTTAAATCAAATAGCTATTCTAAAAAGGTAGAATAGCTTATGAATTTTGGAGTATTGCTTTACCACGAGGTAAATGAGCTAGCGGCATTTGGTATATATTCTGTACTGGCTTTAGCACAAAAAATTACCGAAAAAGAATTAAATGTGTTTACCCTGGCAAAATCACGGAAATCAATTATTACTGATGGAGGTTTAATAGTTACCCCTCAATATGCATTTGCTAGCAGCCATAGCCCAGATGTGCTAATAATACCGGGTGGTGCTGGGGTATTTAAAGTGGCAAAAGATAAGCAGCTAGTAGAATATTTTACCAGGCTCGAGCCTAATCTAAAATTACTCATAACTGTATCTAGTGGAGCTATTTTGGCAGGCGATTTGGGGTTTTTATACAATAAAAGGCTTTCTGCACCGCTTGCTCTACACGATGCCATAGAGTCTTATGAAGTTTTAAGCGTTAGTGGTAATAGAATTACTAAAGATGATAGATATTGGTCAGGCTCGAGCCCAACTGGCTCGATAGAGATTGGTTTGGAATTGTTAGTAGAATATTATGGAACTACTATTGCAAATCAGGTTGCCAAAAAGCTAGGCATAGCAAGCCAGCAAGGCTTATTTTAATCTTTTTGCAAAATTAACTAAGATTAAACTTTTTTGATTTTGTAATAGTGTATAAAGCTAACTATTCTAATGAATCATTAACAAAGGACATATTGTGAAATTAATTTATAATTCGATTTTTCTCGAGCATGATACCGGCATGCATCCCGAAAATAAAAGACGCTTAATTGCCCTAGGGGATTTAAAAGAAACAGAACTAGTAAGTGGTGAAAAATATCTTAAGCTAATTCACAGTCAAGAATATATCGATAAAATTAAAGAACTCTGTGATCAAGGGGGTGGTCATCTTGATGCTGATACCGTAGTTTCCGTTAAGACTTATGATGTTGCAGTTCATGCGGTTGCTGCAACTATTCTAGCATCAAATTCTGGTGGATTTGCTCTAAATAGGCCTCCAGGGCACCATGCTTACCGAGACCATGCAAGTGGGTTTTGTATCTTCAATAATGTAGCAATTGCCGCCCAGTATCATGTTGAACAGGGTAAAAAAGTTTTGATTATTGATTTTGATGGTCATTTGGGCGATGGCACTGTTGACATATTTTATGAATCAGACCAGGTTATGTATTGGTCTATGCACCAGTATCCAGCTTTTCCAGGTGGAGGTGATGCTGATGAAATTGGCAAAGCTAAAGGCTTGGGTTATACCATCAATATGCCTTTGCCAGCAGGCAGTGGCGATAAAATCTTCATTGATGCGTTTAATAGTTTTTTGCCCATTGCAAAAGAATTTAATCCAGATATTGTTGCCGTATCCGCAGGTTTTGATGCACATCAGAGTGACTTACTCTTAGATTTGCGTTTAAGCGTAAATAGTTTTTATGAAATTGGAAAAATCCTGAGTCAAAACTTCTCAGATATTTTTGCAACTCTAGAAGGCGGTTATAATGTTGAAATATTGCCAAAATGTCTAAATAGTTTTTTGGACGGGATAAATAATCAAGAACTACGTTACACAGAGCGAAAAACGGATTCCCGAATGCAGATTCATTATGAGTACGAATTTAGAAGAGCTGTGGCCATTAAAGAGTTATCAAAATATTGGAAATCAATTTGAATTTGGAGACTAGATATGATTACAAAAAAACTAGATAAACTATTTAATCCTGAAAATATAGCAGTGATAGGTGCTTCTGCAAATAAAGACTCTGTGGGCTATGTTTTAATGAATAACCTAATTGGCTCAGGTTTTGAGGGGACGGTTTATCCAGTCAATCAAAAGCGAAAAAACGTTCTTGGTATAAAAGCATATCCCAATATTAAATCTATAGAAGATAAAATTGACTTAGCAATTATCTCTACAGCGGCAAAAACTGTACCCCAAATTGTTCAAGACTGCGCAGAGGCAGGAGTTTCTAGCATTGTTTTAATGTCATCAGGCTTTGCAGAGCTCGCTGAAGAGGGACAAGAATTAACTAGCCAAATAACAAAGATTATTCAAAAATATAGCATTAGACTACTTGGTCCTAACTGTTTAGGGTTTATAAACCCGTCTATTCACTTAAATGCTAGTTTTGCTAATAAAATGGCTTTAGCTGGCAAAATCGCTTTTATATCTCAAAGTGGTGCTCTTAGTACTGCTATTCTTGATTGGGCCAATGAGCAAAATGTTGGTTTTAGCCATTTTGTTTCTACAGGTTCAGGCCTTGATGTAAGTTTTCATGATCTTATTGATTATTTTGGTAGCGATTCAAAAACTAGTAGCATAATTATCTATATGGAGTCACTAACTGATGCTCGTAGTTTTTTGAGTGCAGCCCGCAGTTTTTCACGAAATAAACCGATAATTATTCTAAAAGCGGGTAAAACTAGTGAGGGGGCTCAAGCTGCCTTGTCTCATACTGGTAACTTAGCTGGCAACGATGCTGTTTTTGATGCTGCATTTAGAAGAGCCGGAATAGTTCGGGTCGATACCATCGACGAATTATTTAATGTTGCCCAAGCACTATCTATGCAAAAAAGGCCACAGAGTAATAGATTGGCAATTATTACCAACGCTGGTGGCCCAGCTGTAATAGCAACTGATGCACTTATTGCCAAAGGCGGCAAGTTGGCTCAACTATCTACCAAAACTATCACTGAGCTAGATAAGACGGTCTCAAAGCATTGGACTAAAACTAACCCGATTGATCTTCTTGGAGATGCTAGCCCAGAGCACTATGCTAAAGCTCTTGAACTAGCTGCTAAAGATGAAAATGTAGATGGAATAGTTGTAATTCTTACACCACAAGCTGCAACCAAAGCCACTAAAATTGCACTTCAATTAGCCAAAATCGCATCTCAGACAAATAAAACTATTCTTGCATCTTGGATGGGTGCTGAAGATGTTCGTGAGGGAGAAAGGCTGCTTGAAGATAGAAACATACCGGTCTATGATACGCCTGAGAGTGCCGTTAATTCTTTTCTAAAAATGTATGAATACTCCAGAAACTTAAGAATTCTACAAGAAACTCCATCGACTATTTCTAACGAATTTAAGCCAGATAAAGCTAAAAGTGCTGCTCTAATAAAGCAAGTGTTAGCTGATAATAGAACCATAATGACCGAATATGAGACAAAACAACTTCTTGGATATTATGATATTCCAGTTGTTAAAAACGGTTTGGCAAAAAATATAGAACAAGCTCTAAAATTGGCAGTTGATATTGGTTACCCAGTGGTAATGAAAATAGCTTCTCCGGATATTTTACATAAAACTGAGATTGCTGGGGTTATTTTAAATATAGTTAATGATGAAGAAGCTAAAAAAGCCTTTGCTGAAATTATTGAATCAGCGAAATCTACGATGCCCAATGCTGACATAAGAGGTGTTTTTGTAGAGAAAATGATTAAAAGGAAATATGAGTTAATTATTGGTGGTAAACGTGACCCGATATTTGGCCCCACAATTGTGTTTGGTATGGGTGGAGTTGCTGTGGAGGTTTTTAAAGATACTACCGTTGGTCTACCACCTTTAAATATGGCTCTGGCATTAAGGTTAATTGAAGGAACAAAAATATTTAAACTCATTAAAGGCTATCGCGGAATGCCGGGGGTAGATATTACTTGTATACAATTTCTTCTATGTAAATTTGCCTATTTACTTATGGATTTTCCTCAGATTTTAGAACTTGATATCAACCCATTTAGTATTGATGAACAAGGTGGAGTTGTACTTGATGCTAAGCTAATATTATCTGATGACGAAGCGATTAATGAGAATTCTACAAGCCATTTAGCAATACCCCCATATCCATCAGAATATATTAAAGAAATTAGACTGCGTGATAATAGGAAAGTGATTTTGCGACCGATTAAGCCAGAAGATGAAATGATGGAGAAAGAGCTTTTTGCTAATTTTTCGGAACGAACTCAACGCTTTAGATTTTTCCAACTGATTAAGAATATTTCGCATGAGCAAATTGTGCGCTATACCCAGATAGACTATGACCGTGAGATTGCAATTATTGCTGAGCTTGAAGAGGATAATAAAAAGATGATGGCCGGCGTTGGAAGGATTATTTCTGACCAATATAATGAAACTGCTGAATTTGCTATTGTTGTTGCCGACCCATGGCATAATATTGGGCTAGGTAATAAACTAGCAGACTATATTTTGGAAATTGCCAAAAATCGCGGAGTGCGCAAAATATTTGCCCATGTACTAAAAAGTAATTTTATAATGCGGGATATGTTTGAAAAACGTGGTTTTAGTATACGCTTGGACGAAGACGAATACTATGCTGAGAAAATTTTAAATCCTTAGACTTAGAGATTAACCAATAAGCTATTTTGGGTCTTCTTTTTGCTAATGATAGCCCAAAATTTATACAGCTAAATAGAAATAAGATGCCATAATGATTTTATAGAAATAATTATAAAAGTTTGAAACCCTAGGTTGGAAGCGGGGCTTAAGCCTCGCTTATTAAGTAATACCTAAGGTTTTTTAGTTTTTATGAGAGGAGTAGCTCATTTAGCTTGGTATTAGATATTGCTCCAAGGTTCTAAAACTTCTTGAGCATAAACCCTTCCTTTAGTTGTTAGCTGCAATAGACTATTATTAAGTTCTTTGCGTATTAGACCTTTATCTAAGCTATAGCTTAAGACTTTATCTATTTTTTCTTTGCTCCAGCGTAAATGTGAATCTAATGCTTCGATACGACATTCTTCGTCACTAGTTTCTTTATTTTCGTGATTATATAGATGCACTGTTAAGGTTCGGGCAGTATTTTCTTCTTCTAAAGATTTACGCCTTATTTCTTGAGCTAATAAACCGTATTTTGGGCTAAATAGAAATGCAAGTATAAAAAATATTCCTGTAAAAGAGGCCATCATGCCACCAATTGAGACATTTAAAGCTACTGCTGACATATAACCCAAGAGGCTCGAGCCTAAGCTAATGATAGCTCCATAAAAGAGCATCTTCCAAAGTTTATCGGTGAGCAAGTAAGCTGCCGAAGGCGGAACAATGATAAATGAAACCAATAAAACTGCGCCAACTGCATCAAAAGCAACTACGGCAGTAACTGAGGTTAAACTAAGCAAACTATAAAAAATAAAACTTGGGCTAAAACCAAGTGCGGCTGCCAAGCCCGGGTCAAAAGTAGCCAGTTTTAATTCTTTATAAAAAAGAACTACAAATACTAAATTTAAGAGCGTAACCAAAAACATACTAACTAAGGCCTTAGCAACACTAAAGCCAGCAATTTGCACGGTATTAATCCAAGAGAATCCAATTTCACCTAGCAACACAGCATCGGTATCAATATGAACATTGCGGGCAAATACATTAATTAGAACTACCGCAATAGCAAATAAAAATGGGTAAACAAGACCTATGGCTGCATCGTTTTTTACTCTGCCAGTTTTTACAATTAGCTCGGTTAAAAAAACTGTGAGCACGCCAATTAAGGCTGCTCCTAAAATAAAAAATGGTGAAAACTGGTTTTTTGTGATTAAAAAAACCAAAACAATACCGAGTAATATCGAGTGGCTGATTGCATCAGCTAACATGCTGTTTTTACGTAAGACCAAAAAGCTACCTAAGAGCGAAGAGGCAATGCCAACTAATGCCCCAACTGCAATAATTACAAAATCTGGCTGGCTTAATAGGTTCATTGGCTGCCTCCAATATCTTGCCAAATTTGCTTTGCATCTTGATAACCTTTGTTAGATAAAACCCAATGCTTGCCTTCTTCTTTCATGTGTTCAACCGTATACACTAAGCCTTGCGATTCTAAATCTTTTAGTAGCTTGCTTGGATCATGATGATAAAAACTTTTAATCATGCCAATTTCACTTTTGTATTCAGGGTCATTGTGCTCTTTGGCCAAATTATACAGTGCCAGCAAAATATGATCTTGACGTAATTGTTTATTGTTTTTACGCCTATTCAAGGCTTCTTTTAGCAAGCCTCGCTCCGGAGCAAATAATAAAGATATTAGAACAATAATTGATGCTGCAATAACTATTAGTGGCCCTGTCGCTAAGCCTTTACCAGTTGCACTAATAAGCGCACCAATAAGCCCGCTCAAAGCTCCAAATAATGCAGAAACTAAAATCATATGCTCTAAGGTTTTTACCCACTGCCTAGCAGCTGCCGCAGGCGCTATTAGCATAGCTGCCATTAAAACAACTCCAACCATCTGTAAACCAATAACAATAGCAAGCGCAATCATTATAGTCATAGTAAACTCGAGCCAAAGCACGTTAAATCCCAAACTTGCTGCAAAGCCCCTATCAAAAGTGACAATCTTAAATTCTTTCCAAAAAACACTAACGAGTAAAATTGATATCAAAGTAACAGCAAACATAAGCCAAACGTCTGATGGTAATATTGAGGCTGCTTGACCAAATAAAAAAGTATTTAGGCCAGCCTGCCCAGCATTATTTTGATGCCCAATATAAGTGAGTAATACCAGACCAAAAGCAAAAAAAGTACTCAAAACAATGCCTAATGCCGCATCAGTTTTTAAACGACTTCGGTTGATTATTAAAGTCATCAAAACTGCCGCAGCGGCAGCACTGATTAAAGCCCCAATCATTATAGGTAATAGCGAGCGGCTGCCAGAAATAATAAAACCCAATGCTACTCCGGGTAAGGCTGCATGGCTTAAGGCATCACCTAATAAGCTTTGCTGCCGCAATAGTGTAAAACTACCTAATACGCCGCTAGTTATGCCTAAAAGGGCTGCTCCTAGGGCAACATTTCGTAGGCTAAAGTCGCTAAAGAAAGCTATAAACTCAGTCACGATAGTTTAGCTTTCTTTAGAGTTGAACTGCTCTTATTTAAATAGAAATAAAGGTAAGAATTAAGAATTGAGAAACAAGAATTAAGAATAATAAGGAATTTGGGAACGGACAAGATTTTTAGTAGATGTATTACTTGTATTCTAATAAACAAGAATCTAAAAGCTATTAAATTTGAAAAATAACTAGAGGTTTTCATGATTTGAGCCATTAGTTTCTTTGGAGATTTGCATATTGTTTAAAAGGGCAAATTGGTTGCCATAAGCGGCTGCAAGGTTTTCGGCAGTATATACATCTTTTACTGGCCCTTGTGCTAAAATACGCACATTTAACAAAACCATCCAATCAAAATAATTTTGTACGGTTTGTAAATCATGATGAACTATAATCAAAGTTTTACCTTGGCTGCGCAATTCTTTTAAAATATTGATAATTGCCCGCTCGGTTGTAGCGTCTACGCCAGCCATAGGTTCGTCCATAAAATATATATTGGCTTCTTGGACTAAGGCTCGAGCCAAAAATACCCGTTGCTGTTGCCCGCCCGAGAGCTGGCTGATTTGCCTATGTGCAAAAGATTCCATGGCTACTTGTTCTAAAGCATGCATGGCTTGTTTTTTCTCTTTTTTACCAGGCCGTTTTAGCCAGCCTAATTTGCCATATAGGCCCATAGTTACAATGTCTAAAGAAGTCGTCGGAAAGTCCCAATCGACGCTATTACGCTGTGGTACATAGGCTACTTGTGACATCTGTTGCTTATAGGATTTGCCGTGGATATAAACATGGCCTGCCGTAGGTTTGATTAATCCTAGAACTGTTTTAATCAAAGTGCTTTTACCAGCGCCATTAGGCCCAACAATTGCCGCCAAAACCCCTGGTGGAATATTTAAATCAATATCCCATAAAACAGGTTTGCTTGCATAGCTTACGGTCAAATCTTCCACATGTAATGCCAAATCTGGCTCATGAGTTTGTTTATTTAGTTTATCTGCCATTTTTCCTCCCAATCACTTAATTCTGCTGGTAGTTTTGGTGTTTTGCCACCAAGGGCATCGCTTATATTTTTGGTATTGTTATACAACATACCAATATATGTTCCACTGGCTGTACCATCTGTTCCCATGGCATCGCTAAAAAGCTGATTACCAATTGTTATATCAAAACCCCGATCTTGAACGGCTGCTTGTACTGCTTTAATAGTTCTTGGATTAATGCTAGTTTCGACAAATAATGCAGGTACCTTATGGTCTACTACAAGTTCTACAACTTTTCTAATATCTGCTAGCCCTGCTTCAGAAGCAGTACTAATACCTTGGATTCCATCTACTCTAATTGTATAGGCTCGACCATAATATTCAAATGCATCATGAGCCGTTACTAAGATACGTTGATTTTCAGGAATAGTTTGGATACTTTCTTTTATCCATTTATGAAGGGCAGTAAGCTCTTTTTTATAACTAATCGCGTTTTCTTCAAATTTAGTTTTGCAGTCTGGTGCCAACCTAGAAAGCTCTTTGCTAATAACATCTACTGTTGCTGCCCATTGGCTAACATCCATCCAGACATGAGGGTCTGGGGCGGTTTTGCCTTGAAAAGAATTTATAATTTGTGATGCTGGAATAGCATTTTCAGCAACCGCTATAACAGGTCGGCTTTCAGACATCTTTTCAAGAACTTCGGCCAATTTACCCTCTAGATGATAGCCGGAGTAAAAAATCATATCAGCCTGTTGAAATAGGCGAACATCATTAGCACTGGCTGTGTATAAATGTGGATCTATGCCGGGGCCCATAATTGCTGTTACTTTTATACATTCATTACCAATAGTTCTGGTAACATCAGCAACCATACCTATTGTTACAACTACCTTTGGTTTTTTAGTTTCAATAGTACCTGAGCTGCTTGCAGTGTTTGTAGTAGACGAGTTGCTGTTTTTTTGAGGGCAAGCTGTTAAAAAAATTGAGGCTAATAAGATGGTACCGAATAGAATAAATCTTTTCATAAAAACTCCGATTAGATAGCTGCCTGAGCGTAGATTGCTTTGGCTAATTGATAAGAAAGGGGGATAGGCTTTTTGCCTTTATTTAAGGTTAGAGGACCATTAAAAGGGGCTCGAGCCTCAATGGTAAATACCCCACCTGGTTTTAGCTCATTTTCTGCAAGGTAAATTAAAACTTCCGAATCTTGCTTAGTTATTCTGGTTAGCTTTATATTTGTACCGACTGCAAAATCTATTAGTGGTTGCCCTAATAATTGAGGCATAATGCCGTCTTTACATGGGATAGGGTCACCATGCGGGTCATAACTGGGGTTGCCAAGTAGCTTTGCAATGCGTTCTTCAAAGTTTTCAGAAATTACATGCTCGAGCCTGTCCGCCTCGTCATGCACCTCGTGCCATTCGTAACCTAATGCTTGCATAAGATAGGTTTCTATTAGCCTATGATGTCGGATAGTCTCTAAGGCCATTAATCGTCCTTGTTTAGTTAGGCTTACTCCATAATATTTTTTATAGCTTACTAGGTTGAGCTTGCTAAGCTTTTTTAGCATACCCGTCACACTTGCAGGGCTAAACTTGAGGCTATCTGCTAAGTCTTGGGTTTTAATATCTTTTTCACCGAGTTCAAAGATTGCTTTTAAATAATCTTCGACGGCGCTGGAAATTGGGTTTTCCATCTCTTTAAACTTTTTGGTTTTGGTAGGTAAAAAAATTTTTAGGCATGACTAAAAATATAAACTAATTACTTGTATTTGTCAAATAAATAATTGGCAAAAGAGTGTAATTTTCAGTTTTTGGCAAAAATACTATATAAACCACAAATATAGCTATTATTTATGGTTGTAACTATAATTAAGTGAAGTTAGAATGTCATATTCCATTTCAGAATTAAACTTAAACACATCAATAGTAGTAAATAATTACTAGAACTATATTAGTTGTAAATAAAACCTAATTGTGAGAAGCATAGATTCGAAGTTGGGTTTATGATGTTAAATAAGCTTAAAGTCCTGTTTGTTAGTTGTGAAAATCCTGTGATTTTTAAGGATCATTTTTCCAACTGCTCTTGTAATTGTGATAGCCATTGCTCAGGCAGTCTTATAGCTTGTCCCTGCGGATTAGTTGGTGTGTGCGTAGTTCTACCAGTTGCAATTAAAGCATTGTCGGCAGTTCTAAAAAGACGATATTCAAAATGTGAACGCCGTGATTTAGCAACTGTTAGCTTTACCTCTACATTTATTTCATCATCAAATTTAGCAGCATTCCGGTAATTTACATTTAACTCACTAACAGCCAAAGAAACACCACTTTCTTCCCATTCTTTGTAACTCATATTGCGCTCTTCTAGCCATTTTACGCGGGCTAGTTCAAACCAAATTGCATAATTACTGTGATGCACTATTCCCATTTGGTCGGTTTCTGCAAAGCGTACCCTTAGTTTTGCAATTGTCATTATTATTCTCCTTATTCTAAATAATAACAAAGAAAAACGGAAAATAATATTGAGCCTTTTTAGGTTAAAATACTAAATCTATTTTGTTTTTTAATTATTCGTGATATTGTTGCCTATCGGGGTTAATTGGGACCATATATGGGAGTATGTTTAAGTGCCATTTGAACGAGATAAAATAGGTGAAAAATTTCAACGACTGAGTAATTTTCGACGTGGTCGTTTACCCAGTGTTGTAGATAAACATATTGGTTCAATTAAAGTCTATGCAAATCCCTTAGAAAACATTACTTTGCCTAAGCCTGAGCTTAAGAATGGCCCATATCTTTGGAATAGCCTATCGAGGGCTAAAGAGTCTTTAGCAGAAGGTGGGAAGATTAATCAAAAAACGATATCACAGATATTATGGGCAAGCTCGGGGTTTAGATATAATGCTTTACGTACGCATCTTACGACCTCCGATATTGTGGGCATAGAAACATATCTCTTTGCTAAAGAAGTTACAGCTTTGCAACAAGGCCTGTATCACTACAAGCCACAAGACCATGGCCTTGAGCAAATTACTAGAACTGACCATACCAAAGACTTGGCTAAAATATTTATTGCAGACCTTAGTATAGATGCCTGTGCAGCCATAATTATTTATACAGGTATACCTGAGCGTTTAGAAAACTTTGCAAAAAGTAGGGCTTATAGATATTTGTACCTAGAAGCAGGGGCAGCAGCACAATCAGCAATGCTTAGCTGTGTTGCGCTCGAGCTGTCCTCGATATTTATTACGGCATTTTATGACAACGAATTAGCGAGCTTATTACAGCTTGATAGCCCAAGTGAAATTGCTTTGGCAGCTATTACTATTGCCCGATGATAGATTATATATTTGTATATGGAACTCTAAAGCCTGGCTTGCGATTCCACTATTTATGCCAAGACGTAGGGCTAGTTTCAATGCAAGAAGCATATATAGAAAATTATGATTTATACCATTTGAATTCTAAGAACTATCCAGCAATTTTAGAAGGTGCAGGAACAGTATATGGTTATATATTTAAATTTGATGATATAGACAAGGCTTTAGAAATATTAGATGATTTAGAAGGTATAAATACCGAACCAGCACATTATTTTAGATGCAATGTAAACGTGAAACCGCAAAATATTAGAGCTTGGGCTTATGTCTATAATACTGATTATGATAAAAATTACGACGGGCTCGAGCCTGTCGTAACAGGTAGATGGCAACCCAAAGAGTCATGATAGATTTTAAAATGTTCACAAATCACTAACTATCAGCATAATTTGTGATGATATAGCTCTATGAATATTGGGGTATTAGCCGTTCAAGGAGCCTTTCGGGAGCATAAATTAGCCTTTGAGGACTTAGGCTCAAAAGTAATAGAAATTAGATTGCCTGAAGAATTAGACAATATTGATGCACTTGTGATTCCAGGGGGAGAATCAAGCACAATGGCAAAGCTAATGAAGAATTATGGTTTAGATATAGCAATTAACGAATTTAAAGCTTCGGAACGTGCCATTTGGGGTACTTGTGCTGGTGCTATAGCAATTGCCTCTGAAATCAATGATTTTCCTGAGCAGCCTAGGCTTTCTTTAATGGATATGACAGTTGACAGAAACTCATATGGAAGGCAAATTGCTTCTTTTGAGGTAGATCTTGAGATTGAGAGTTTTGAAGAGGGTTTTCATGCTATTTTTATCAGAGCACCACGTATTTTAAAAATAGGGGATAGGGTAAAAGTTTTAGCAACTTATAAAAATGACCCAGTAATGGTGCTGGAAAATAAAATATTAGCTACTGTTTTTCATCCAGAATTGACCCAAGACCGAAGAATACACAAGTATTTTATCGAAAAACTAGTTAAAAACTCTTAATTAGTTTTCAAAGACTTGTCTTATGCTTAGCAAATAGCGTATACTTTTCTTTGCTGGCTTTTTGGCGAAGTAGCTCAGCTGGCTAGAGCGCACGACTCATAATCGTGAGGTCGAGAGTTCAAGTCTCTCCTTCGCTACCAATAAAACTCTATCGTATTAAATTATGATAGGGTTTATTTTTTATCTACAACGAAGTGGCAATAAATAAGTTAAACTCTGCTTATTGAGATTTCTGGAGGATATATGCTTAGTATCGATTTAAGTGGTAAAAAAGGCTTGGTTCTTGGAGTTGCAAATCAACGTTCTATTGCATGGGCAATAGCAGAAATATTGTATGAGGCTGGTGCAGAACTGGCGTTTGGATATTTTGGAGAGCGATTGCGACCATCATTAGAAAAACTAACAAAAAATATGAATAATCCACTTCTTTTAGAAGCAGATGTTACTAATGATGAAGAAAATACTGCAATGTTTGAAGTTTTAGAAAAAGAATTTGGTGTTTTAGATTTTGTAATTCATTCGGTGGCATTTACTCCTAAATCAACTTTTGAAAAACCTTTTCATAAAGTTACAAAAGAAGAGTGGAATATCACTATGGAGGCCTCAGCCTATTCGCTGGTTGCTGTTGCTAATAAGGCCATGCCACTTATGAAAAATGGTGGCAGTATTACCACCCTTAGCTATCTTGCTGCTGAGCGAGTAGTACCTTATTACAATATGATGGCAGTTGCAAAATCAGCTTTGGAAGCTTCTATGCGTTATCTGGCTTATGAATTTGGTGAAAAGAATATCCGAGTAAATGCCATTAGTGCTGGTGCTTTGCGTACACTTTCGGCTCGTAGTATTTCTGGTTTTGGCACGCTTTATTCTAAAGGTGGCGATCTATCTATGTTTAAGCGTAATATTACCCAAAAAGAGGTCGCAGGTATGGCTTTGACACTTGTCTCTGACAGATTGGGTAGCGGTATAACCGGTGAGACTATTTATGTCGATGCTGGCTATCAGGCTATGGGTATGTTTATTGAAGAGATTGAGTCTAGGTTGTAGTTGCCATACCAAATTCAAGAAAGATGCCTCTTTTAGCTTTCTTATCAACATCATAATAAGGAGAAAGGGTAAAAAGGCAGTGAAAAGTGAGTAAAAAGACAGTGAAAAGCGATGAGTGAAAAGTGAAAAATTTATTTACCTAACCCCTAATTCTAGCTCCTTACTCCTTGATATTAATAAACTATAGAAAATAACTTGAGAAAGCTTTTATAAGAGCAGCAGTTCACTTGACTTTGGTATTAAGGTTACAATGAAAAAATTTGATTAAGCTAAATGAAAACTAATGATGATGTCCGTGTTCGCTATGGATGTGACCATGCTCGAGCTCAGTCTCATCAGCATCTCTAATAGCTAAGATTTCCACTTCAAAATTAAGGGTTTTACCAGCTAAAGCATGATTAAAGTCCACAGTCACTTCTTCATCAGTAATTTTAGTAATTGTAAATGGCATTTGCTCACCATCAGGGTTTTCTGCCATAAACTGGTCACCAATATTCAACGGCCCATCATCTGGAAAGCTGCTTCTTGGCACTATCTGAATGCCTTCTTCGTTTACAATGCCGTAACCTTTTTCTGGTGGAACTGCCACGGTTATTTTATCAGCGATAGCTTTGCCTTCTAGGGCATCTTCTAAGCCTGCTACAATATTGTCATAACCGTGTAAATAATCTAATTCTCCAGAATCAACATCTTCACCATCAACTTCTAATTTGTAATTTATTTTTACGGCTTTTCCTTTTTTTGCGGTCATGTTTTTTACTCCTTTATTCTAATCTGCAAGCTATTTTAGCCTAGCTATTTTTGATAATGTCCGTTGGGGCTTACAGTTTATTATAATTAGTGTATACTCTTAAGCTATGTACTGTTTTTCTTGGACCGGTGTATTAGGGCGATGGCGATTTTATAATTTACAAAATCGCTTATCAGTCTTTATAGTCATTTAGTCTAAGGAGAATTATTTAATGCAAAGCAAAAAAATTAGAGCAATAAAAAAGCGGGTTTTAGCAGATTTAGAAACTCCACTTACCGCATATTTAAAAGTAGCATCAGAGCCATCATTTCTGCTAGAAAGTGTAGAACAAGGTGAAAGAGTAGCCCGTTATTCATTTATTGGTACGGGTGAGCGTAAGCGTATAGAAGTGTTTGCAGATAATGTAAAGATAACTACTGAGGGACAAATAGAAGAATTTAAAACTAATGATCCTTTAAAAGTATTATGGGATCAAACTGTTAAAAGTACTATCCCAGATTCAGAATTGCCAGACTTTTGGTCTGGTATGGTTGGCTATGCTAGTTATGATTTGATTAGGCAATATGAGGTTTTACCCGATAATAATCCAGATGAATTAAATATCCCAGACTTGTTATTTATAGAGCCTGAAGTTTTGGTTATTTTTGACCATTTAAAGCGGCATATCTTTATTGTGGCTACGGCAATTAGTGGCGATAATGTTGATGAGGCTCGAGCCCAATCACTAGTAAATCAGACCTATAATCGCTTGCGTGGACCACTTCCTGGCGTACCTGGTGACAGAGCTGGCATAATGAGTAAATTCAAAAGCAATTTTAGCAAACAAGGTTTTATGGATGCAGTTACTAAAGCCGTAGAATACATTCATGCGGGTGATATTTTCCAAGTTGTACCAAGTCAGCGTATGACCGCTGACCTTGGTGTTCACCCTTTTGCAATTTACCGTGCCTTAAGAGTAATAAACCCTAGCCCATATTTAGGTTATCTGGATTTGGGGCCAGTTACTTTGGTAGCTAGTAGCCCAGAGAGCCTAGTGCGTTCTCATGGGAATAAAGTAGAAACCCTGCCAATTGCAGGCACTCGCAAACGCGGCAAAACCCCAGAAGAAGACGAGGCATTAGCCAAAGAACTCTTAGCTGATGAAAAAGAACGAGCCGAGCATATTATGCTGGTTGATTTAGGTAGAAATGATATTGGCAAGGTCTCAAAATTTGGAACCGTAAAAGTAACTGACCTGATGCGAATAGAAAAATATAGCCATGTAATGCATATTGTCTCAACAGTTGAGGGCGAGTTACTAGACGACAAGACTCCGTTGGACGCATTAGCTAGTACTTTACCAATGGGTACGGCATCTGGAGCGCCCAAAATTAGAGCTATGGAAATAATCGATGAGCTCGAGCCGGTTAGAAGAGGCCCATATGCCGGAGCGTTTGGCTATTTGAGTGCTAACGGTAGCATGGATATGGCGCTAACTCTGCGTACCGCAGTCATTGCCAATGCTAAAATCCACTTACAAGCTGGTGGTGGTATTGTTGCCGATTCTGACCCAGAGTTTGAATACGAAGAAAGCCTGAATAAGCTAAGAGCGGTTGTAAAAGCTGTGGAAATGGCTACAGAGGGGTTGGCATGAAAAAAATACTTGTAATAGATAATTATGATTCATTTACTTACAATCTTGTTCAGTACTTGGGTGAAATTGGTGCTGAACCCATCATTTGGAGAAATGACCAATTTGATTTAGAAGATATTAATAATTTAAAACCTGATGGAATTGTTATTTCTCCAGGCCCTGCAACCCCAGATGAAGCCGGCTTAACGGTTGAACTAATAAAGCATTATGGTGACAAATATCCGATTTTTGGAGTTTGCTTAGGACATCAAAGCATTGGGGCGGCTTATGGTGCAAAAGTAGTACGTGCCCCTAAAATTATGCATGGTAAAACCAGCCTGATAACAAATGACGGTAGCATGGTTTTTAAGAATATGGATAGTGAGCTAAAAACTACTCGCTATCATTCATTAATAATTGAAGATTTACCAAAAGAACTCATTAAAACAGCTTGGGTTAATGACGATGGCGAAGAAATAATAATGGCTATAAAACACCGAGATTATCCTGTTTGGGGGGTGCAATTTCACCCAGAGAGTATTTTGACTGATAACGGCCACAAAATGTTAGAAAACTTTTTAGAAATCTGCTAGCTATGCATCAGGTTTACAGGCATCAGTACAATATTAAAACTAAGACCGAAATCACAAACCGTGATGGTGCGGCAAATAGTATGCGCAGAATTGATGAAATCATTATGCATAATAATCTTTTGTATATTGCAATGCCCTTAGAGCACAGTAAAAACGTCAAATATATCAAAGCTAATCTAATACCCGAGCTAGGTCTAAAAATTACTAAATTTAGTTTTGTAAATGAAGAAACTCGCCAAAAATTTGGAGCTTATGACTACTATGTTGATATTGCTGACATTGATTTTAGAGCTGATGTCTGGACTCTCGACGATCTTTATTTTGATGTTTTGCTTTGGGAACATAAAAAAATGGAAATCTTAGATACTGATGAATTTATTGAAGCCAGCAGGCTTGGCTATCTCAAAGACAAACAGCATGCTAGTGCTTTAGAGAATTTACATAGTTTTGTGACTGGGCTATCTTTTTTTAAATATGATTTAGATGCGTTGTTAGCATCTAAGGATATAAAGCTCTTATGGAAATAAGTGTTGTTACGGTCACTAAGAATCGCAAGGAAATACTTTCGCGCAAGCTCGAGAGTATCCAAAATCAAAGCCTTGAAAAGCCACAGTTTGAGTTAATCTTGCTAGACAATAATTCGACAGATGGCACAAAAGAAGTTCTTAAAGATTTAAGCCTTGACTACAAAATCAAGCTTATTAATTCGGATATTGATTTGCCGATTACAAAAGCTCGCAATCTTTGCGTTCAAGCTGCTAGCGGCAATTATCTTTACTTAAGTGACGATGATTGCATTTTAGAGCCAGATGTTTTAGAACAGCATTTGGCTATGCAAAAGAGGCAGCCTTGTGTGAGCTTGGGGGCAATTATTTTTGAAGATGATAATGCTGTTAAATGGCAGCCCTCGGCTAAATATTGGTACACCAACGGAGCTAATACCAGTTTGCCCAAAGAAGCTTTTGAGGCAGTTGGTGGTTTTGATGAAGATTTAAGAACATATGGTCTAGAAGATTTATTGCTGGGTTATGAGCTCGGTTTAAAGAATCTTGCTTTTAGAGTATTGCCCGAGGCAGTTGTGCATCATATTGGCAAAAGCCCGCTAACTGGCCATGATCTATCAAAAGCCTTTAGCGCTGGTAAAAATAGTGTAATTGTGAGTCAAAAATACCCTGAACTTAGTTTTAGGCTGGGTATTACAAATTGGCTTATCTGGTTTAAAAAAGTTTTGTATTTATCGCCACTACAAGTAATTACTAAGAGATTTATAGAAAATTTTGATTATGAACGAGTTTACCTGTTGGCTGTGCTCGAGCAAAAGCAAATTATGGAGGAAGAAAATGTCTAATTTAATCGTAGAAGAACTAAATAGAGTTTTTGACGGTGAAACCTTAAGCCGTGACGAGGCCAAAGAATTAATTGGCTTACTCATGGATGGCAAGCTAAGCCAAATACAAGCTGCTGCACTTTTGGCAGCTCTGCGTACTCGTGGTGAAACCGTTGCAGAGATTGTAGGCTTTGCCCAAGCTATGAGGGAGCGGGCAATCCCACTCAAAATTGATATTGATGAGCCTTTGTTGGACATAGTTGGTACTGGTGGAACGGGTATTAATACTTTTAATGTCAGCACCACAAGTATTTTTGTGGTGGCCGCAGCTGGTGTAAAAATAGCCAAGCACGGCAACCGCGGAGCAACTCGTAAATCTGGCTCAGCAGATGTCTTAGAAGAGCTAGGCGTGAACTTAAATCAAACTCCAGAACAACTCGAAGAATCTTTAAAAGAAGTGGGTTTAGCTTTTATGTTTGCTCGCAGCCATCACCCAGCTATGAAGTTTGTGGCGCCTATTCGCTCAGATTTAAAAGCCCGCACTATTTTTAATTCTCTGGGGCCACTTACCAATCCGGCCAATGCCCGTTGGCAACTAATGGGTGTTTATGACCCCAAACTAACCGAAACCTTAGCTACGGTTTTGCAGGGTTTGGGTTTAAAACGTGCTTTGGTGGTGCATGGTTCTGGTTTAGATGAGATGACCGTAGCAGGGGAGACGATTGTCTCCGAACTAAAAGATGGCCAAATTACTAACTATACAGTTAAACCTGAGGACTTTGCTTTGGGGCGTTATGAGCTGCATGAGCTATTGGGCTCGAGCCCAAGCGAAAATGCCAAAACGATTAAGTCTATTCTTGCAGGAAAAACTCATGGAGCTAAAAGAGATATTATTTTGCTAAACTCTGGGGCAGCACTCTATTTAGTTGATAAAGCTAAGAGCATTAAAGACGGTGTTGAGTTGGCCGCAAAATTGATTGATAGTGGAAAAGCTTCTGAAAAATTAAAAGACTATATTGAATTCAATAGCAGGCTTTAGCTTAAGCTTAAATCTTTCCAAACCTTAGCAAAGGAATTCAGCAAATCACCGGCAACTAAGCCATTGCCATATTTCTGAGCAGCCAATTCACCGGCTTTACCGTGAATATAAACGGCTGCTGCAGTTGCCCGCAAAATATTATCAGCTTGAGCCACAAAAGCCCCGATAACTCCTGATAAAACGTCACCGCTGCCAGCTGTAGCCATGCCTGGATGCCCAGCGGTGCTTAGATATACAAGATTGCCATCGCTTATTACCGTAGTGGCAGACTTTAGCACCGTGGTGGTATGGAATTTTTTGCTAATTGCCAGTGCTGCTTTAATGGGGTCTTTGGCGATTTCTTGAGAGTTTGTTTCTAATAGAGCGGCAGCTTCGCCAAAATGTGGAGTCAAAATGCATCTACCATGCGTTTTGACAGCATCAAGCCATTGCTTATGATTTGCCAGTGCTGAAGCGTCAATTACGCTAGGTTTGGTCGAAAGCGGGATAATATCTTTAACTAAGTTTGTAATATCATTGTTCAAGCCAGGGCCAATTACTCTGACCGAGGCGTATTTTTCATCAATATTTTTTATATCCGTCAAACTGTTCTTTGCAGAGAGCTTTTTAAAAATAATCTCGGGCCAGCTATTCTTAAAGCGATCTGTACTAGCTAAAGTTACTAAGCCTGCCCCAGCTCTTAAACTTGCCCGAGAAGCCAGCTCGGCTGCTCCGGCATAGTCAGCTGAGCCAGCGATTAGTAAAACTGTGCCTACCTTGTATTTGTGAGTATTAGCCATTCTTCGGGTTAAAAAGTTTTTTATGGTTTTTGTGTCTAATAGGCAAATATTGGATTTTGCTTTTAAAATTTGTTTGGAGATAGCTATATTTACAACTCTAGTTTTGCCAAAAGCATATTTTGCTGGATAAAAAGCACTAGCAATTTTGGCTCCTGCCAATTGAACTGTTATATCGGCATCTATATGCTTGCCAATAATCTCGGCAGAATCGGCACTTATACCCGAGGGGATATCAATGCTTAAGACAGGTTTTTTAGAAGCATTTATGAGCTCAATTATCTCGGCAATTTCAACACTTAAAGCTCGGCTTAGGCCGCTACCAAAGATTGCATCTATTACTAAGTCGGTTTTTTTTAGCTGTTTTACAAGTTGTTCTTTGTTTAGTTTTTTGCTTTTCCCTTTTAATAAGTAGTTATTACGGCTTGTGATTGATTCTGATGAATTTGGACTGTGGCTTTGCTCGAGCAAAGCCACATGTATCCCCTTATCTAAGAAATATCTCCCTACAGCATAGCCATCACCACCATTATTTCCTTTGCCACAAAGAATTAATACTTTTTTAGCCTTTGGGAATTCTTGTAAAGATACCTTAGCAACAGCTTTAGCAGCATTTTGCATCAGTGCAAGAGCAGTTGTACCTTGTTTTATTGCTTGTTTATCAGCGGCCTGCATTTGCATGGCAGAAAATAGTCTTTTCATGTATTTATTTTAGCAAAGAATAATTATTCTATTGCTAGAAATTATTCAGTATGCCTAAAACGCTTTTTAGCATATTTTTCAGCTACAATGTAAACAAATATTTACTTGTTATATTCGCAAGTAGGAGGAATTATGTCAGAAACAATAATTGGAAGTACAAAAGTAAAAACTGGCTTTGCCGAAATGTTTAAAGGCGGCGTAATAATGGACGTTGTCAACCCTGAGCAAGCCCGCATTGCCGAAGATGCAGGGGCAACCGCAGTAATGGCTTTAGAGCGCGTGCCAGCAGATATCCGCCGTGAGGGTGGCGTATCTCGTATGAGTAATCCTGAAATGGTTGAAGGTATAATTGACGCTGTTTCTATCCCAGTTATGGCTAAGGTGCGTATTGGTCATTATGTTGAAGCCCAGATTATTGAATCTTTGGGGGTTGACTTTGTTGATGAATCAGAAGTTTTAACTCCTGCTGACGAAGCCTATCATATTTACAAGCATGATTTTAAGGTTCCTTTTGTTTGTGGTGCCACTAATATTGGCGAGGCGCTTAGACGTATTGCTGAAGGTGCTGCTATGATTCGCACCAAAGGTGAAGCAGGCACCGGTAATGTTGTAGAAGCAGTAAGGCATGCCAGAAGCGTTTTAGGCTCAATCAAATCAATTGCAAGTATGCCCAAAGAAGAGCTAATGACTTTTGCTAAAGACCATGGCGCTCCTTATGATTTGGTTTTATATGTTCACGAACACGCTAAATTGCCAGTAGTCAACTTTGCAGCTGGCGGGGTAGCTACTCCGGCCGATGCTGCTCTTATGATGCAACTTGGTTTGGACGGGGTATTTGTCGGTTCTGGAATCTTTAAATCTGGTGACCCAGCTAAGCGTGCTCAAGCTATTGTAAAAGCCGTAACTCATTTTGATAACCCAGACATATTGGCTGATGTTTCACGTAACTTAGGTGAAGCGATGGTTGGTATTAATATTGATACTTTGCCAGAAGAAGAGCTTTTGGCCAAACGTGGTTGGTAATCTAAGAATTTTAATAAACAAGAAGGATAGAATCTAAATAGTGATTTTTCGTAAGATTTTACAAACTCTCTTTATTATAGTATTGGTTCCGCTATTATCCGTTGCTGCTTTTTTGATTGCTGCATCTTTTAAATGGGCCAATGAGTTACCAGATTTGGCAGCGCTTGACTCTTTAGATGTAACAGTTACCTCACAAATATTCTCGCGTGAGGGGCAGCAAATTGGTGAAATACTACCTGTTATCGGTGAAAACAGAGAAACGACTAATCGTATTCCTGTTTCTTTAGATGAAGTTTCACCAGCAGTATTAGAAGCATTTGTTGCTTACGAAGATGACCAATTTTTTAATCACTATGGTTTTGACCTACCCGGAATAATTAAAGGCATACTTTCAGAAGCATTTGATACAACTGGTCGAGGTGGTTCTACTATAACTACGCAAGTTGTAAAAAACACCTTACTTAGTGATATTGCGAGTGAGCATTCTATTGAACGCAAGATAAAAGAAGTAATGCTAGCAGTAGAATTAGAACGCAGGCTTACTAAGCCTGAAATATTGCAACGATACATCAATGTTGTATTTTGGGGTGGGCAAGTTTATGGTATTCGTTCGGCTGCTGAGGCATATTTTGACAAAGAGCCGATTGAGCTTAGTTTGGCTCAAGGTTTATATTTAGCAAGGTTATTACCAGCTCCTAATGCCAGACATAAAGAGTTTGAAAAGACTCGAGCCTCTATGAGGATAGTATTGGACAAAATGGTAGAGCAAAATACCATTAGTGCCGATGCTGCTCGAGCAGCTTGGCTCGAGCCATTGCAACCCCGCGGTTGGAAAGTACAGTACGATGGCGAGGGTAGTATAGTAACAGCAGAGAGTACCGGAGAACCCCCAGTAGCTAAAAAGACACTGAGCTCGAGCCTGTCCGATGGCATCATAATTGCCGTCAGGAATTGGTTGTTAGAGCATTTTGGTGAAGAAATTGTTTTTAATAGAGGCGGGCTTAAAGTATATACAACTATTAACGCTCGAGTCCAAGAAGCCGCTATTGAAGTCTCGGCGAATGCCGAATTACCAGAGGGTGCTCAACTTGCATTTGTAGGTTTAGACCCCCAAACTGGCGAGGTTTTGGCGATTATGGGAGAGCATGTTATCCCAGGAGAAAAATCAGATGAATTTAATAGAGCTTTACAAGCCAAAAGACAACCTGGAAGTTCTTTTAAACCAATAACTTACGCCACAGCAATAGAAGTTGCTGGTTTTACTCAAGCAACTGTACTCTTAGATGAAGAAACTGCGTTTTTGACTCCAGGGCAGCCTGCATATAGACCTAATAATCATGATAATAAATGGTTTGGATTAAAAACATTACGCTATCATATGGATACCTCAAGAAATATCCCAGCTATTTTGGCTTTAGAGGCAGCAACCCCGCAAGAGGTTGCCAATAGGGCAATTGAACTTGGCTATCAAGATGTAAATCCATATTACTCAATTGCAATAGGTACTATTGAAACGACTCCATTGCAACATGCAGCAGCTTTTGGGGCATTTGCAAATGCTGGTGTCAAAATGGAGCCGTACTTTGTACAAAGAGTAGAAGATATTGATGGCAACGTTCTTTATGAAGCTAAAGCTCGTGGTACCAGAGTTTGGACGGAACAAACGGCTTATATAGTTTTAGATTTATTGCATGCTAATGCCAATGATGGTATTGGTTTTAGCCAGCGAGCCAGATTACCAGACCGCTGGGTTGGCGGTAAAACAGGCACTACTAATAATGAAAAAGATATATGGTTTGCCGGAGTAACTCCTGGTTTTGTCTCAGCAGTTTGGATTGGCTATGATGATGGTAGCCCAATTCCTAAAAAAATGCCCGCTTCACAAACCAGGGCAGGAGATGGAAGGGTAAATAGCTCTCGCCAACCAGTTTATATCTGGCATGATTTTGTCGAGGGTGCAATTAGCCACTTGCCAAACCTACCCGATGAATTCCCAAAACCAGAAGGTATTATTTTTAGAAGATTTGATAATGAAACTGGCGCCCCTAGCAATTCGGGAGTATTAGGAGCATTTAGAACAACTGATAGCTTACGTAGCTCAGCTATCACACCCGAGATGAAACTTAGGATTGCTTTGGATAGCCGCACAAATCAGCGAGCAACAGCAGAAACGCCGCGTGAGTTTATAAAATATATTGATATTAAACCCAATGAAATTAATAAGTATTTGAATTAATGCAATTATACAAAGATAGGTTTTTATTGCTACAAAATGTTAAAATAGTTTATGACAGATAACTCAACCATTACCGCAATTGATGGTTTAAAAGTAGGGCATTATAGCAATTTTGAGGCAAAAACTGGTTGTACGGTTTTACTTTGCCCAGCCGAAGGTTGTATGGCTTCAGGTTTTGTTTTGGGTTCTGCCCCAGGAGGACGGGAAATATCGTTATTACAACCTGAAAAAAGCGTAGATAGGATTGATGCTATTGTTTTAGCTGGGGGCAGTGCTTTTGGTCTAGAAGCAGCTAGCGGAGTAATGCGTTATTTAAAAGAGCAAAATCGAGGTTTTGAAACTCCTTTTGGGCCCATGCCTATAGTACCTTCGGCTGTAATTTATGATTTGCCAGCAGGGAGTTCTGAGGTATACCCAACTGCTGAGTCGGGTATATCAGCTGCAAGGTCTGCATCTGATAGAGCGGTTGAACTAGGCCGAGTTGGAGTGGGTACTGGTGCGCTTGTTGGTAAGTATTTGGGCTTTGAACATTGTTCTTATGGTGCAATTGGTAGTGCCGTTGTAGAAGTTGGCAAAGCCAAGGTTGCTGCTCTGGTAGTTACAAATGCGGTTGGAGATATTGTAGACCCAGATAGTGGACAGATTGTGGCAGGCTCGAGCCTAGCCAATTCTAACTATGATATTGATTCTCTTTTGGCTTTTGCTGCTACTAATACTACTTTGGCAATAGTAGCTACTGATGCAATTATTACCAAAGCTCAAGCTTATGCACTTTCTCAAACAGCTCATATTGGTATTGCTCGAGTAACTAGACCATCACATACTATTTATGATGGCGATACTAGCTTTACTATTTCCACCCAAAAAATTGCCGATATTCCGCTAATGGCATTGAGCGTAGCTGTGCAAGAGGTGGTTGCTAAAGCGATTATTAAAGGTGTAAAGCTTGCTAATAAAATAAAATAGAGCAATTGCTTTATTAAGCTTATTTGACCTTTTCTTGTGGTTTAATTAATAAATGGACGATAGACATATCGAGCTAGCCAAACACTTTATAGAGCTTAATAATCCTAAACGTACCTTGCTTGAATTGGCAAAAGCCAATCAATATTTTTTTGATTATTGGTACTTAACAGCAAGGATATTGACTAAAAATTGCAAATCGAATCCAAGGACTTAGAAGATAAGCTTGATAACCTAAAAATAATGCTGGCATTTACTTGAGTACCATTATTTTGAACTTCAATTATTTCTGCCTTGCTATCAAAAACCACTATGCTGGCTACTCCTAATGCCAAAACTACCAGAATTACGCCAAATATTAATGCTATTTTAGATTTTTTTGTAAATGCTTTCATAGCTTAGTAATTGGGCTCGAGTCGATTAAAATCTTATTATAACAAGGAAACGTGGATTTTAGAATCTGCTATTGGTAATTCCCAAGTATATAAATCAACTGCTAGCTGTGTGCCAGTCCTAATATCTTTTAGTTCATGTTTATCTGGGTTTTTAGGGTCATAAAACCATACATAAGGTATGCCTTTGCGCTCAGCAGCTCTAATTTGTTTGCCAAAATTCTGGGCTTTGTGGTGTACCTCGCTTGCTATATTTCGTTGCCTTAGTAGTTTTGCTACCTCATTGGCTTGGGCTCTGCTATTATCATCAACTAAGGCTACTAAAACAGCAGTTGGGGTTTTTCTACTTGCCTCTAATCTTTTTTCTTTAAATAAAGGTCCTAATATTCTAGTAAGGCCAATAGAAATACCAATTCCAGGTAATTTTATTTTGTTGTCAGCAGCCAAATTATCATATCGACCACCCGAACAAATCGAACCCAAACGTTCATAGCCAAGCATTTCACTTTCAAAAACGGTTCCTGTATAATAGTCTAGGCCTCTAGCTATACTTAAGTCAGCATAAACATTTTCTAAGTCTGACAATGAATCCATCACAAATTTTAATTCTGCTAAACCTTCATTTAGTAATTCATTGCTAAAGCCAAAAGCTTTGACTTTTTCATAAAAACTGCTGTCACTAGTTTTTATTTTGGCTAAATTTAAACATTGTTGAGCAGTTTTTTGCTCGATACCTAAATCATTTATTAGTAGTTCTAAGACTTTATCAGCACCAATTTTATCTAATTTATCAACAATTCTTAAGCTGGCTGCGGTATCTTTTATGCCCAGAGCTTGGTAAAAGCCAGACAAGATTTTTCGGTTATTTATTTTCAGTGTAAATTTTGGAACTGGCAATTTACTAAATAGTTCCAAAATAATCCTTGGCAATTCAGCATCATAGCTAATATCTAATTCATTTTCGGCAATTATGTCAATATCAGCCTGATAAAATTCACGATAGCGACCTTCTTGAGGGCGCTCACCACGCCACGCTTTTTGAATTTGATAACGTTTATATGGAAATAATAACTGACCACGATTTTGTTCTACAAATCTTGCAAAAGGTACAGTCATATCAAAGTGAAGACCAAATTCCGCCTTTTTATTAGAGTCATTTAGGCGGTTTAGCAAATAGATTTCTTTGTCATCACCTTTGCTCAATAAAACCTCCAAAGGCTCAACTGAGCGGGGTTCTAAGGGGCCAAAACCATAAAGCTCAAAGCTTGCCCGAATCTTATCAATAAAGAATTGCTCAATTAATTTCTCTTCGGGTAGCCATTCTGGAAAGCCACTTAGTTTTTTACGCTTCGCCATTGTTTGCTTCTGGCTTTGTGGCTGCTAGTTTTTCAGCTTGAGTGGGTAAGGCTAAATCTTTATAGAAGAATTGCCCAGAAATTGCTCCAGCAATAGCCGCTACAGAACCAAAGGCAAGGACTTGCAAATTAAAGCTTTGATTTATAAAATAATTGGCAGCTTGTAAACCAGCCGTTAAGATTACCCCAGCTGCTATGGCGTACCAAACCGCATTTTTTATTCTTCTTTTGAGTAGCCAAATCATCAAAAAGTGACCAAAGAAAAGATAATAAGCAACTTCAATTGCTTTGCTAACTCCTTTGCTAAAAGTCTCAGATTCTACCGGCGGCATAAAAACTTGTACGCCAATAAAAAAGGCCGTGAAAATTGTAAAAGGAGCAGCCATACGAACTGCAAACCTTGAGCGATCGGTATTAAACCGTGGTTTTGAGGATTTGGATTTTGAATTCTTTATGATTTTATTTTTTCTTTTCTGACGTTTGTTTTGGATTTTAGAAATGCGTTTTTGCTTGTTTTTGCTTTTCTCTTTATCCTTTTTCTCATCAGCCTTTTTTTGAATGCGACGTAATTCTCTGTTCATAAGGAATAGCTTAACACTGCTTATAAAATGTTAAGCTATCTCAGATTATAATTGAGGAGCTAAAAATATGATTGATAATAAAACAGTCTTTAAAATTGCCCAAGACTACGGTACTCCGACTTATATATATAAGCTCGAGTATATCCAAAATAATATTGCCAAACTAAACAAATATCTCCCAAATGCCAAAATACTATATGCTGTAAAAGCCAATCCAAACGGGGCAATTCTGAAATTTTTGGCTCAAAATAATGTTGGTGCCGAGGTAATAAGCTTAGGTGAGCTAGCAAGAGCTTTAAAAGCAGGAATAAATCCAAATAATATTAGCTTAGACGGGCCAAGGCAAGACACGGAGTTGATCTTAGCAGCGATAAAAGCTGGTATTAAATGGGTGAGCTTAGATAGCTATTCACAATGGCAGCTTTGGCAGCAATTTGATTATTCTAATTTAAAATTTTTTATTAGGCTAAACCCAGATTTAGATCCAAAAACCCATCAGCATCTGGCAACTGGCGCCGCCGAATCCAAATTTGGTATGACTCTTGAAGAAAGTCATGTTGTCGCCAAAGATTTAAAAGCAAAAGGACAACTGGCTGGTTTTCATGTGCATGCTGGTTCGCAGATTTCGGATTTTAGTGTTTATGACGAAGTTTTAGCACGTTTAAAGCCGCTATTTGAAAAATATGGCGGTGCACACATAAATATAGGCGGTGGGTTCCATGTGCCTGACTTTGACTTTGAGGCATTTGCTACTATAATGCACAATTTTAGTAAAGCTTTGGGCTTAAAAATTGTTACGGAACCAGGTCGTTATTTAGTTGCTGATTCTGGCTTTTTACTGACAAAAGTACTCCATAAAAAAACTGGAGCTCTAGATCATCTTATATGTGATGCAGGCATGGCTGATTTAATAAGGCCGGCTCTTTACAACGGTGTTCATCCAATAACTGCCATTGCAAAATCTGGCAATGAGAATATTTATGATGTTGATGGTCCACTTTGTGAAAATGCAGACCGCTTAGGCAGAGGAATAAAATTGCCTGAATTAGATTCTGGGGATTTATTGCTTGTTTCTCAGGTTGGTGCATATGGCTTTACTATGAGTTCTAATTATGCTTCTAGTTTTAGACCTGCCGAGGTTATCTTGACTAATAATGGAACCAAACTTGTCAAAAAACGCGAAACCGTAGAAGATTTGCTTAGGCTCGAGCTGGATTGAGATTGAAAAAGAGGAGTTATGGGGATTTAGAGGAAATTATAGGAATAGCTAGGAAGCTAGGAGTTAGAATTAGGAATTAGCTGTCTTTTTCTAAAAAAACGCTCCACGTTTCACCTTATCCCTTCTCCTCTCTACTTGTTCTACATTGATAAGAAAACTAAAAAATATACCTTTCCTGAGTTTGCTATAAAAAACTAAAAATAACCAGAATAATATTTGTGAGCTTTGACCATGTTTTGTTTAAATAGTAATTTAAACTGTGGCTGATATTGCTGTATTAAATTTGCAGATATCAGAAAGCTTTGATTTAATAATTATGGATAAACAAAACTCAGTTATTGAAGAAAAATTACAAGGCTTTGATGCGATAGCTTTATCAGAATTAAATGACCATAATTTACAGCGTAGAATTGATAGTAAATATATCTTTTCTTATGCAGCTTTGGTCGAGGCCTTAGGGCTCTTGAGTGATGAATTTTATGTTTTAGAAGTAAACAATAAAAGGTTGCAAACCTATAACAATGTCTACTATGATACTGCCGATTTTAAGCTTTATAATAAACACCACAATGGCCATAAAAATCGCTATAAAGTGCGTACAAGGCACTATCTTGACTCTAACTTGAGTTTTTTGGAGCTTAAATTTAAAGACAACAAGTCTGTAACTACAAAATCAAAAATTCCTTTACCAAATTCAAAAGACAATATAAAGAACTTTATTTTTAGAAACCTACCCGTTGAATATACTAAACTTATGCCTAGTTTGAAAAATCAATACAAGTGAATAGCATTAATTAGCAAAACTGATATTATCCGTTTGACTCTGGATGTTGATTTGGCCTTTTCTAAGGCAAATGATAGTAAATTGACCCCAGTTCAAGGTTTGGCAATCGCTGAATTAAAAAGAGATTCTAGTGCAAAAAGTGAAGCTTTTG
>CAMZLP010000009.1 GCA_947311535.1 uncultured Deinococcota bacterium
CGCTTTTACATACTGGGCATTCAATATTTTGTACACTGATATTGGGATAGGTATTTGTGTTCATAACAATTCTTATTCCTTTTTATTTCCTTTGTCAATCTTTGGTCATACGAATTTTCCAGTTGTCTCACTTAATCTGGCTTATGTTCTAGCTAGCAAATCTATGCTATAATAAGCTTTGCTTTTCATGGGGGCGACCTGGTTTCGACGGGGCTCACGGAGAGTATGGTTGCGTGTCGCGGGTGCAGCTGGCCGCGTTAGTAAGCTGCACAAGCCATAACTGGCAACAGAAATAACAGTAGCTTCGGCTACGCAATGGCTGCTTAAATCAGCCAATAGCTCGCCAGAAACCCAGCCTATGGTTCGCTGGTTTGAGCTTCCTAAAGTAGGCTAGCTATTTTCTTCTTGTGTTGGGATTATAGCGAAATTTAAGACACCTAAGCCTAAGTTACTAGTTCGTTAATACACTATTCTTAGGTCGAAAATTGAGTGCTAACTACACACGTAGAAGCCTACTCAAAGGTGTTCCGGACGCGGGTTCGACTCCCGCCGCCTCCACCAAGCGTTTTTTAAGCCTGCTTTTCTAAGCAGGCTTAAAATTTTATATTAATTTAGTCCGCTCAAAAACACTCTAGGGTGAACCGAATATTCTGGAAAAGTCCTTAATAGTTTTTTGTCAAAGCTAACAACTTTAGTGTTAGATTGAATAGCAGTTTCTACAAAAATACTGTCATAGACTGAATGGTTTCTTTCAATAGCAAAGAATAGTGATTTTTGGGCAACAGATTTTGTCTCTATAGTATGTGTAATTAAAATATCAAGCATGGATAATGCGTCTAAAGCGTTAACCATGGGGGTATTCCTGTGTAAAACCCATTGCCAAGTTGTATTTGCAAACTCAGAATAGAATAAATCAGGTACTATTATTCGCTCCGCTTTTTTTAGGATTGTCTTTGAGTCTATATGCTCTTGACCTTTAGAAAAGAATGCGTAAATAAAGATCATTGTGTCAATAACCATATTAGCTTTAGTCTCTGCCAATATTACGCCAGCTATCTAACTCTTCTTTGCTAGCTTTTGGAAGTTTTGCCCATCTTTCTTCAATTCTTTTTAAAATTTCTTCTCTGTTTACATAATGCTGATTAATCAGCTCTCTCACTTCTTGTTCCATAGAATGTCCATTATTTTTCGCCTTTATTTTTATTCTCTCAACAACATCTTTCGGAATGTTACGAATTGTTATTGTGGCCATGTATTACCTCCAACCATGCACAATGCTAGCATAATGCAAGCAAAAATACAATTCGCTATTTGTCTTCAAAAACTGCGACTGCCCGAACAGGTGAGCCAGTCCCTCCACGTATTTTTAAAGCTAAGGCAATAAACCTAAACCGACCTCGGCCAATTAATAAATGCATATTAATCATATTCTCGTAATGAGTAAAACCAAGCTCGCCACAAATCCTATGAACCTCTTTATTAGATACTTTTGCTACCCCCGGAGACATGGTTTCTACCGCAAATGCTGAGATTTCTTGCTCACCAAGCCAGCGTGCAGCTTTGGCAGTGATACCAGGGCCATTGCCCCAATTGGGCGTGCCATAAGTTTTGCGGTAATGATTGGTATATAGCAAAATGGTATCATCTTTTTTTATTTCCTGATTTGCTTTTTTGCAAGCAGCTTTTAAATCTTCTACCGTTATTAATTCTCTTAAGCCCTTGTGTGACAAATTCAAGCAAATACCAGATGTATAAAACATAGAAAGTGACATGCTATCTATAGAAATATCTTTGTGCTCTTTTGCCATATGGTTAAGAGCATCTACGTGTGTGCCTGTATGTTCGCCAAGCTCCAGTTTGTAAACACTAGGAGTAATATCAGTTGATTCAGTATCGTTATCCCATTGTTCATGGCTATTGTGTACAGTTATTTTAACCTCTGGTAGGCCTTTGTAAATAGGCATACAAGACCATATTGCCATGCTTAAATCGATTATTTCTGCCACTTTTGTCTCCTATTTGTTTTAGCTATTATCATCACTACAGAATCTAAATAGATAGCCATCTGGATCTTGGACGATAAATTGTTTTTGAATTGCAGTTTTGTTATTAATACGATAGCTTTTTATTTCCAAATCTAGATAAATTGAATCTGCTGATAGTTTCTTAACACGCTTATACATTGCATCAAGATTTATAACATCCCATTGGAAATTGACTCCTCGACCAAATGGCTTCTCTAGTTCTCCTGTTAGCCAGTGCCTGCTATTTCCAGAAACACCCTCAAACATTATGGATATGCCATCTAGGCTGAGATAGATAAATTTTTCTTCGGGGCGTTCATATTCTATATTGAAACCAAGGATTGACGTATAAAAGCTTTTAGTTATATTTATATCTGTGCACTAAGTACACGACAATTTCCAAAAAAACGAGTTCTCCAGTAAAATAAAGGTTGAGAAAACCAAAAAGGAGAACTCAAATGAAGCATAAAGGATTAATTGCAATATTGCAAGAGATAGGGATTGAGCTACATAAATCAAGACTTGAATTTCTAGCCATGCTAATGCTAGGAATAGTGAAAACTAGGACAGTGAATCTAAAAACGGTTGTAGCAAGCATGGAAAACTGGGCAAAACCAAAGTCAAGTTATAGGCGGGCACAGCGGTTTTTCTCTGAAATAAGAAGTAGTAATCTATTATTTACAAAGATAGTCTTAAAACTTA
>CAMZLP010000010.1 GCA_947311535.1 uncultured Deinococcota bacterium
AAAACTAAATATAGACCTAAAACATGTCCTAATTGTGGTTTTTCCAAAGCTCTTTAGTTAAAAACTATTGATTTTCAAAGGGATTAGGGGTGCTCTTTGTTTTGTACAACTCTAAACTCAAGTGAATAACAATAAAAGCACTAACATCATTACCCCAATATTCTACTTATTGACAGCAGTTTTTATAATTCTGATAGGGCTATCTATGATGTTACGAATTATGAACTAATACTTGCGTTTATTGGCTTAGTTTTTGATTAAAATGATTCAGCCATACTATTGCCAACAAAGTGTATTCAGGTTTGCTTGTGACGCTATTATCTGTCAAGAACTTGCATAATCATATAACTAGAATTACCTATTGTGACCATACCGTCATAGAAACCTTGTTTGTCTACTATAATTTTTTTAGAAAATGAACTGTCTGGATATAAAGCTGCTTGTATTTCCTTATATGGGCTCATTTTTCCTGCTAGAGGAATATTGCTTTCAGAAATAATAATACTATCGCCTCCAATAGCTTCTATTTTATAAATTGCGTCAGCTATAAAGATTAAATCATTTCTGTCTAGCTGTGACAAAATTGCCGTCTTATCTGTATCGGTCTTTGCAATAAATGAGGCATTATAGTCTTTAGTTTGAGATATTTGTTGCATGATAGCAAATATTAGAACAGCCGTTATAATAGCCAAAAAGCTAAAAAATATATATTTGCCTAAAACGGGAGTCTTATGCTCTGATAACAATTGTTCTGCTTCTAATTTAGTTTCTTCGTTCCAATGCTTTTTTCTGATTCTTTTGCCAGTTTTATTGCATCTGACAACAGCCATTTTGGTTGCGTAATTTACAATGACCCAAAGATAGATATCACGCCTTCTTACAAAAACTGTGGCTCCTGCATCGCCACATTTGTCAAAACTTTGCTTAATCTCTTTTTCCAATACATCATATTGCCTTATTAAATACATTTAAAATCCTTTTTTATTTGCTTAAGTAAAAATCCCCAAGACAGTATATAACTAGTTTTAGTATTTTATGTATTATATTTTGTTTAATCTTAAAAAAAGATAAACATAATCGAGATAAGGGACTTAAAAGACTTAAGAAACGGCTCAGTAGTGGAAAATTAACCAAAGAGCATATCAATAAGCGAGGTTACAATAAGTTTTTATTATTAACAGGGGAAATTAAAATAGAAATTGACAAAGAAAAAGTACTGCAAGACCAGCCCTGTTTCATACTAGGTTCTAGATAAGAAATTTCTTTGAGAATATTTCTTTCAACCATTAGAGTACTATTTGATAATGTATTTGAGGTTGGTATATTTAGATAAAAAGGTTGCCTATGTATGTGTGTATGTATGTATAAAGCTTGTAAAAAAGCAGCCTTTGGATTTTATTTAATAGTGTATTGCCTAATAATGGATAGCTAAAGTTGGGGTAAAACAGCTAATCTTTACAGTACCTTGTAAAATAGAACTATGTTAGAAGCAATCCTTATATTTATCTTAATTTTAATAAACGGCGTATTTGCCATGTCCGAGATGGCATTGGTATCGGCAAAGAAACTCAAACTACAGCAATTAGAAGAGCAAGGTTCATCTGGGGCTAAAAAGGCTTTGGCTTTGTTGGCTCATCCAAATAGATTGTTGGCAGCAGTGCAGGTTGGTATTACCTTAGTGGGGGTGCTAACCGGTGCATTTGGTGGCAAGGCCTTGTCTCAGCCATTATCCAAAGTGATAGATAAAATTGGCTTTTTAGCACCGTATAGCTATGGGATTAGTTTTACTATTGTTATTGTACTAATCACTTATTTTTCACTTGTTTTGGGCGAGCTTGTACCCAAGCGAATTGCTTTATCTAACCCCGAGAAAATAGCGCTCAGTGTATCTGGGCTAATGTCTTTTGTTTCTAAAATTGCCAGCCCTTTTGTTAGTTTGCTAAGCGTATCTATGAATGTGATATTGGCAATTTTAGGCATAAAACCCAAAGAAGAAGCTGTTACAGAAGAAGAAGTTGCTATGTTATTAGCCCAAGCAACCGAAGAAGGTGTTTTTGAAGAAGCTGAGCAAGATATTGTTGAAAATGTATTTTTGCTAGCTGACAGGCATGTAGACTCGATAATGACAGCCAGACCAGAGATGATTTGGTTTGATAAAAATACTGAGCTTAAAAAGCTCAAAGAAGTAATAAAAGAACAACCTCATAGCGACTATGTGATTGCTGATGGGGGTTTAGAAAAAGTAATCGGAATTTTAAATTTAAAAGATTTGATATTAGAAGATAAGATTGATTTAGCTACTGTTGTTAAAGAGGTGCACTATGTACCCGAGACCCTGCCTATTTTGAAATTGCTCGAGCATTTTAAAATAAGCCGTGAACATATTGCACTTGTAGTGGACGAATACGGCTCAGTTATTGGGCTAGTTACCGCAGGTGACGTTTTGGAGGCGTTGGTTGGAGATTTGCCAGATCGGGGTGAACGCAGTTTGAGTGAGATGATTGAAAAATTAAATGAGAATGAATATATTGTTGATGGCATGTTGTCATTAGATGACTTTAGAGATTATTTTGATTTAAAAGAACTACCAAGCGGGGCAAATAAGGAATTTTACACTCTTAATGGTTTTGCTATGGATAGGCTCGAGCATATCCCTAATAAAGATGATTGTTTTGAATGGCAAGGTTTTAACTTTAAAATATTAGAAATGGCTGATAAAAGAGTTGCTAAGATAAGGCTAAAGATTTCCTAGTTGGGACATTTGCCAATTGCTTAGATAAAATAAAAAGACATAAGCTAATTCTGATGATGCAAGAGCTGCAAGCAGTTGACATGACGATTAGTGAACGAAGACGTAAAAGAGGGCGTTTATACGAACTGATTGCTATGATGCACTCGGGGCCATTGGGTTTTGATTTGATTAGCCAAACCCTAAGCCTTGCAAAAAAACTTTATGCAATCGATAGCTTTACTATTCCTATTTCTAAGCCAAGCGCAACAATGTTTTATAAATATCAAAATAATTGTGAGGGGAACAAAGAGTTGCAATGTTTACCAAACTCTTTGGATTGTTTTATTGCCAAATTTTTGTATATGGCCAGAAGTGCTAGAAAAGGTGCAAGTAAAAGGCGACTTAATGAAGCTGAATATATTTATGAAGACCTTTTACCTTGTTTAATCACTAAAATGAAGGCTACTAAGATGGAAGCGTACAAGGAATTATTGATTTTTACCCAAGAAATAATTATTGCAGATGCTGAGTACAATAAAAAATACCAATGTCCTGAAAAGTAGATCTTTTCCAAGGAGTTTGCACTGGAGTTTGCACCCATAGTAATTTTGCTAAAAAGAACATTAGCTCGAGCAAAAGATATTAGTCTCTTATTTTAGTCTTGGTAGAACGTGCAGAACTGCGACCAAAACGTCTTGCTAGCTCTAACTCTGACAAGACCAAGGCAGTAGGGCGGCCATGGGGGCAAACCCAAGGGGTTTGACAGTTGTAGAGTTGCTCTAGTAAGTTTTGAGAATGCTGTTCAGAGATTTTGTAACCTGCTTTAATTGCAGGTAAGCAAGCCAAACGACCAAGTATGGCCCGCCACGCTTCTTGGCTAGATTTTTTTAAAAGCGAGGATTTTATTATTTCAGCGATTAAATCATTTTGATTAGCCAAAAAGGCTGGTACAGCTCTAATGCGCCAGTTCTTGCCCCCAAAAGGCTCGAGCCTAATCCCAATATTTGCTAATTCTTCTTGGCGTGCCAAATATATCTCTACTTCGTCAATTGAGAGTTCAATTAATTCAGCATGGCTTAATTCAATAGGCTCTTCAGTTTGATAGCGCTTGCTCAATTCTTCATATAAAATGCGTTCATGAGCCGCGTGCTGGTCTATTATCCAGAGCTTTGCATCAGCCTCAGCCAAAATATAGAGCTCTTGGTAAGTGGCTATGTATCTTAAGCGTGGAAAGCTATGGTTTGGAGCAGGGCTTATGGCTTCAAAGCTGTTTAAGTCGGGCAGGGCTGGAGCTAATGGATGGCTTGACAAGACATCTTGAATAGCTTTTTTTAAGAAAGCTAAAACCTCTTCTTCATCTAAAAAGCGAAGCCTTGTTTTATCGGGGCTAGTGTTTACAAGTACTCGGTCAACAGCCACTTCTAAATTTAAGATAGCAACAGGAAATTGGTTTTTTGGCAATAATTCTTTATATGCTTCAAAAACCACTTTTAGCCAACGTTCTTCCCAAACTATGGGCCGGCCATTTACAGCTAATAACAATCGGTCTCGGCGTGGCCTTGATAGTTCAGGTCGAGAAATCAAACCTTTTAGTTTGTAATTGTTATTTTTTACTTTTAATTTTAGCAATCTATTAGCAGTTACGGTTCCCCAAAAGAATTTGGCTGCTTCATAAAAGCTGCCACCGGCATAGTTCCAGCGTTCTTTGTTATCAACTACTAGTTTTAGTTTTAAATGCGGGTAATGCAGCAAGTATTTTGTCAGTAAGCCAGTTATTTTACGCAGTTCTTCTTGCTTAGGCTCGAGCCCAGCCCGTCTGGCTGGCAAATTAGCAAAGAGCTTGCTAATTTCAATACTAGTACCAGCTTTTGCAGGATGCTCATTAAAGCTAAGTTCATCATTTTCTGCAACAATTGTTGCCCCACCAAGCTGCTTTTGAGGGCGGCTGGTTATAGCGATTTTAGCCGAGTTTGCTATGGCGTATAGCCCCTCACCTCTAAACCCTAGGCTGTTAATTGCATCTAAAGATTCTAGTTTAGAGGTGCTGTGTTTTTCTAAACTAAGGGCTAGCTCTTCTTTATTTATGCCTGAGCCATTATCAATTATTATTATTTTGTCGATACCTGCTTCAAAAAGATCTATTTCTAAATTACTCGCTCCGGCATCTAAAGCATTTTCAAAGAGCTCTTTTACAACATCAACTGGTGCTGAGATTACCTCACCAGCGGCAATTTCTCTGACCAGTTCTAAACTAAGTTTTTTTATCATTTGTTAAAGGCTTTATTTTGTAGTTGGTGTAAAAAATTAAGTGCTTCTAAAGGTGATATTTGACTTAAGTCTTGGTTTAATAGCTCTGTTACTATTTTATCTGAGCTATTATTTTGCTTGCTCTCGAGCGCGGCAAAAATAGCATAAGCTCGTTTTAATACTTCATCAGGAAGGCCTGCTAATTTTGATACTTCTAAACCAAAGCTCTTACTGGCTGCGCCCTCTAAAACTTGATGATAAAAAACTAAACCAGTTTCACCTTCTTTGGCAACTACATGATAATTGCGAGCGCTTGGTAAATTATTTACCAAATGGCTGAGCTCAAAATAGTGAGTAGCAAAAAGACTAAAAGCTTTTAAATTATTATGTAAGTATTCGCTAGCTGCCCAAGCAATTGCAAGACCATCATTTGTGCTAGTCCCTCGACCAATTTCATCTAATAAGACCAAGCTAGTCTGGTTTGCGTTTTTTAATATCCTTGCTAATTCATTCATTTCTACCATAAAAGTACTGCGCCCACCAGCAATATCATCAGATGCCCCAATTCTGGTAAAAATATGGCTAAAAATTGGTAAATGTGCTTGTTCTGCTGGTACAAATGAGCCAATTTGAGCTAGTACTGCAATAAGGGCAGTTTGGCGCAAATAGGTTGATTTACCACTCATATTGGGGCCAGTTAAAACAATAAATCGCTCATCTTGCGACATATTTAGATTATTGGCAATAAAATCATGATATTGCTCTACTACGGCATGTCTAGCATTGTGTAGTTCAATTTTATCTTTTAAAAATTTGGGGCGGCAATACTGATGCTTGGCGGCTACCTCGGCTAAAGAGCTAATACAATCTATCTCTGCTAAAATTGCTGCCAGCTCTCGTATTTTATCAGCATGTTCTTGCAATTCTAGTCGTAAATTGTTAAATACTAAATATTCACGTTTTTTACTGGCATCTTCTGCCCTTAAAATTTCTCTTTCCTTCTCTCTTAAGTCTGGTCTTGTATAGCGTTGTCTATCTTTTAAAGTTTGAATGGCTCGGTAGCTTTCTGGTATTTTGTCATAATAAGTTCGGCTTGTTTCTAAATAATAACCAAATACCCCGTTAAAGCCAATTTTTAGATTGGCTATGCCGGTTTTTTGTCTTTCTTTTAGTTCCAGCTCTGCAATCCAATTTCGGCCTTTTTCGACCTTCTTACGCAATAGGTCAAGCTCTTCGTCAAAACCATCTTGGATTATATCGCCATCTGTTATTTTTAAAGGCGGGTTTTCAAAAAGTGCAGCTTGGATACGAACTTGAATATCCTCAAAGTTATTTAATCGCTCATCTAAGCTGCTTAGAGCAGCTTCGCTACGAGCAGAGAGCTCATTTTTTATTTCTGGTAATAGCTTTAAGCTTCTTGCCAAGGCAATTAGGTCTCGAGCACTTGCTCTTTTGGTACTTATTTTACTAGATAGACGCTCCAAATCGTACATTTTGTAAAGAGATTTACGAATATCTTGCCTTAAGACTGTGTCATGCACAAATGCTTCTACTGCGTTTTGCCTAAGCTCTATTAAGTTTTTATCTAATAGGGGGTGTCGTAGCCAAGATTTTAGTAATCTTCTACCTGGGGCGGTGCGAGTTTCATCTAAAACATTAAATAGAGTTTGTTCGTTATTGCCTAAGCTGCTATCAAAAATTTCTAAGGTTGAAATAGTAACCTCGTCTAATTGCATAAATGCACTAGGATTATAATGAATAAAACGGTTTACTTGAGGGAGTTTGCCTTGTTGAGTCTCGAGTGCATAGGCATAAACTGCTCCGGCTGCCCGTTTTAGGGCAGTTTTTAGGCCTTTAGGAAAGTTTTGGAATTGTGCAAAGCTTTCTTCAACAATATCATCATTAAATTTCTCAGAACTAAGCATAATGGGAAAGCGCTTATTGAATACGCCTTTAAAGCTTTCTTGTTTATAAAGCTCTGCTGACAATAATACCTCGCTGGGGTTATAGCGTTTTAGTTCGTCAAACAAGCTATTTTGTGAGTAAAGTTGTGTGCCTCTAAATTCACCTGTTGAAATATCTAATAGTGCCAGTCCGTAACCATCACCTGTGGCAATTGCTGC
>CAMZLP010000011.1 GCA_947311535.1 uncultured Deinococcota bacterium
GGATATTTACTTAGTTTGCTAATACTAGTAACGATAGTTGGCTTCTTAGCATCTCAGATATTTTCTCAAAATGTTCTTGCTCAGGAGTCTGTAGAATTTAAGGCCAAAGCTCTTATTGGTGATTATGAATTTTATTGGTTGTATTTAAATAAATCAGCTAGTTTTAATGATAAGCAAGAGCTAGTTTCTCTACCAGAAGATGGAGTGCTTAGGCTCGAGCAAAAACTAAGTGAGCCTGAGAGAAAGCTAGAAGTGCGTAATACGGATTCTGGTTTGCTTTATGAATATTTTATAAACAATGAAAAAGCGGAATATGACGAGCAAGCAAAGGCATGGTTTCTTGACGCTATTAAGTCTAGCCTTTACGACCTTAGAAGTAATAAATATAGGCATGAATTAAAGCCAGAACGTCGTTCAGGCCAAAGCTATGATAAAAATACATCTTATAGCTACAGTTGGTCAACTAGAAATATTGACAAAACCTTTGCTTCTGGCAATAGAATTGGGCATACGATATTTTCATTTAGAGAAGATTTTATACCTTTTAGATTTAGACTTTATAACCCATATCGAAGATTGCCTGAAGAAAGAATATTACTAGCTCAACTAAGTTCTTTGTATTATGGTTTGGATTATCCTGATGCTATGGGTCGGGGTCGCAATGTACCTAGCTTGGCTGATTCGATAAACTCTTTTTTAAAGGCTTATCAAATAACTAATGATATTAAAACTCTTTTGACTAAAATTGCTCATGAAATAGAGCAAGATGATATTAGACAGCAAGTTTTAGTAAATATAAATGCAAAAACTATTCAAGATAGACCTAGTGCCCTCTATGTTGTGCCATCAAATATGATTTATGCCAGACAAAATCTATTTGTTAGAACATTTGGTAACTATGCTATTTCAAAAGATGCCAAACTAATAAAACCAACTGAAGCAGGTGCTTATATAATTATTGAAGAAATTGATAGAGTTGATTCCAAAAAGCTAATATTAGCAAACCACAATGGCCAAATAGATATGCGTTATTTTGTCAATGATCTGGAAAGCCCAATTTCTGATGATGTTTACAAATGGCTACATAAGGTAAATAAGAAATTTATTGAAGAAATTCTAAAAGAGCAAGTAACAGATTCAAATGAATTAATAGAAAAAACTATTAACCAAGCCGAAAATGACTCTAATAAATCTGGTGTTTACAGAGTTAATTATTTTGCTCAAGCTATCACAGATGATTTAGTTTATGAATATTTACAGCTACCTTCTAAAACCCTTAAGGAACTAATAGAGGATGAAAATGCCATGTTCTTTTCTCTACTAAATAAGCAGTATCAGATTTTTGGTTTACTAAATAAAGAAGAATATATCCCCTTTGTTGAGCAGACTTTGTATGAGGCCATAGATTATTATCCTATAAACGAGCGAACTCTTGAAATGATTTTTTCTCACTTAAATGAGAGTGGAAGCGAGGAGATTATAACAAAGGCCTTAGTGGCACTAGTTCCTAAACTCCCAAAAGATGACCCAGAAATTATGGCAAAGTTTAATTCTTTGGTGGATACAATCCAAAACCAAACCCTAAGAGAACAAATCCAGAAGCGTTTGGCGGCAAAACAGTAATAATGCTTAATATTAGCTAAGTGATATAAAATTTTATTTGAAAAATGCTTGTGATGAATTTGGGTCTGGGCTATTGCCCTTTATCCACTTTATCGCAGGCATTTTATTGATAGCGTAAACTATATAGGGGTGAGCTTAGAGAATGTCAGATTATTTTAAATTTGTTTAATTACAGCTATGGTGATGTTCTGGTAGATATTTTGGATAGGCTCGAGCCTAAGCCCCCCCAAGATAATCTAGAGATAATGCAAAGATACAATGCGTTATTAGCTACTTTAAAGTCACTATAAAATAAGATTAGGATACTCTAAAAATCAGCTTTAAATGCTATAATGTAGTGTTTCATGGTTGTATGAAAGGGTGAAATGGCTATAGATTTATCAAATAAATTCTTAGGGCAAATAATTACATTATTGGTATTTTGGCTGTTTTTAAATCCAATATTTGTTCCAGTGGTTTCACAATCTAGCCCTGAGTCAATAATTAAAAGCACAAATCTTATAAAAGATTATGAATTTTATTGGTTAACTCTTAATAAAGATGCAAACTATAAAATTAGAAATGGGCTATCAGATATTCCGATTGGCGAATCATTAACTATTGAGCAAGTTTTAGCTATGCCCGAGAGAAAAGTAGTAATAAGAAATACCAAGAACGGTTTTGAATATCAATATTTTGAAGATGGCAAGAAAATTAATAAGCAAGAACTAGCCCAAGATTGGACAAGCAGTATTATGAAAATAATTCTGCCATATCAAGAAGATGAGTTTTTGCCAGACCCAGCTGTTTTACATATGCCAACCGTAGGAAGTTGGGGAGATAATCTTTTTGATGAACATACTGGCATTACGCATATTGGTCTAAGCAGATATTTGCATAGTGAAAGCGAACATTATGGGCTGCCATTATTAGCTGTAGGAGGGTTTCGACTTCCTGGTGAAAAGTATATGCTCTCAAATATTGCCTATAATTATTACTTTGTCAAAAATCTTGATTTTGACGAGACGGAGTATGCAGCAGAATTAAAACAATTTTTTAATAATTATGATATTACTGAACCTGTTAAAGTAATAATTGCAAAAATCATTGCTGAGTTTAAAAATGATGATTTAAGAGCAGATTTAACTAAACAATTAGAAGCTGAGCCTGATTCAGAAATGGTGTTTTATTATCCACCAGCTCCAGAAGCTAGAGATTACATTCCTGCTACTGGCGGTTTTTATTATACGGCAATTGGTGAATACGTTCTCGCTAAAGATGCTTCATTTATTAAGCCTCTTGCAGATGGAAATTACTTTATTATTGAGTCAGCATTTAAAAGTCTAGCCAGAAAACTGATAATTTCTAACCATTCTGATAAAATTACCAGCAGATATTTAGAAGATGATATAGAAACAAGCTTGCCAGATGATTTTGATGATTGGTATAGGCAGGCGCTCGTTAAGCTAACTGATAATTTCATTAAAAACGGCCTCACCACCGATTATGAAAAGGGCTTAAAATCTTGGGTTAGAAATGCGTCACAAAGCTTAAAAGAGCTAATTAATGCTGGTTCTTATGTTAGAGGACCACTATATGTTAGAGGATTTGATATAGGCGATTATCCTACACCCTACTCTTTTAGACGAGAAGATGATGCTCATGAAGTGCTTTCTTATGTATATATCCCAGCAAAAGCTGATGCCCCTTTTTTTACGTATGGTGGAGAGTTTCTTGCTTCTAATAAAGATTTCCATGACTATGTTGAAAATGATAACGCCAAAGTCTATTCGCTTCATCATGAACAATGGAGTTTAGGTTTCGGTCGACGTTCATCTAATCCGCTATACAAAGATTTATTGCGTCAGCACTTTTTTGATGCAGTAGATTATTATTCAGGTTTTGGCAAAGCTGGCTTTGATTACTTGTATTTGTGGCTAAATCAAATGCCATATGATGATGTTCTGGCGGATATTTTGGATAGGCTCGAGCCTAAGCTCCCCCAAGATAATCTAGAGATAATGCAAAAATTTGCAGCTTTAAAAGAAGCTGTTCAAAAATCCCAGTATCTAAGTAATTGAGAGCATGTTTCGTAAAAATGTTAGTAGTATTAGCCTTGACTAGTCTTAGCTAGTTTAGCCAAATATTTCATTTTTAAGGATTTTTTGCTACTTTAAATCATAGTGTTAAAATGATTAGAAATAACTGTTCAGTTATTCGTAAATTGGGGTTGTTATTAAATTTTTAGGTAGTTCTAGGCTTACTGAAGACTAGGATAGTAAAAAATCTGTGTTTAACACTGTCTAAAACAGCAACCATTATTTGCTCATAAGATGTTATCTTATGACAGATGTCTCGATATTTACAATTAGATCGCATTACTCTTTACAATATAAAAATCTCAGAAATATTCAGTAATCCAAATGCAATGTATTTTTTGGCTCCGTTTTTGTATCAACCACGCACACTATCTGAGGCTTCTAAAGAACTGGATGTGCCAATGAATAGCTATTATTATTGGATTAAAAAATTCTTATCACTTGGTGTACTGATAATTGCCTACGAAGAGAAAAGGATTGGAAGTAGCATTAAATACTACATAACTCCAGCAAAAGAAATTATGTTAGAAATTGATGATGCCTCGTACGTTATAGATAGCTTTGTAAATAGGGCTTTAGAAGGATATCAGGTAGTTAATAAATTTGTTATATCTTCTTTTAAATCATTAGTAGGAAATAAAAATATTGAACTTGAAAATAGTAAACTTGGAATGTTATTAAAGACCGAAGGTAGTGATTATTTTGTAAATATTGTTTTATTATCTGATGATAATGAATACTTTATGACAACCGAGGTGCTAAAAAAAGATTTACCATCGGTGGCTTTATTATTACGACAATTAGTTTTAAAACCTAAAGATGCTAAGAGCTTACAGCGAAAATTAGCAAAGCTAGTATATGAATATGATAAAAAATATACTGAAAATGGAGAAAAATTCTTGCTTCAAGTTACTTTGACACCAGGTTCTTTGATTGAAGACTAATATTTATAAATTAGTCTAGACATACCCCGCTATTTTTGTGATACGCAAATTTACAGACTCAAAGAGCTATACTGTAGTAGATATGCAAGAACTTTATGACAATGCTAAAAATTATTTTGAAGAAGGTCAAAAACAAGCTAATAACGGACAGATGCGAACAAGTTGCGATTATTATCAAAAGTCATTGGATGATTTGAGCGCATTGAAACCATCTAGGATACGAGATAGCCTGATAGCGAGGGTCTATTTAGCTCGCTACAAGGCCTCAAGAGAATTTCGGGGCCCATTAGCCCAAAAGGATTTGCGTTTTGGTTATAGCTACGCTAAAACCTGCAAAGAGCCGGCTGTACAGGCAGTTGCCGAAGAGTATTGGCAGGAGTTTTTAGCTAATCGAGATAAAGATTGACAAAATTTACTTAAAAGCCTAATATGACCATATGTTTATTAAAGAACTACTTCTGGGAGAAAATAGGGAATAAGGCAGTTAGAATATTGTTTTGTTACCCTAACTTTGCTAGTTAGGGTTTTTTATTGTAATTTTGCTAGTATATAGCAGTTTGGAAAATATTTAAAATTGATATGATGTTTCAAGGAGAAAAAATGGCTGAATATAAATCAGAAAAATATAACCCCCATGAGATTGAGAAAAAATGGCAAAAACAATGGGATGATGATGAGATCTATAAAGTAGATTTAACTAATACTAAAGAAAAATATTATTTTCTAACAATGTATCCATATCCATCAGGAGATTTGCATGTTGGGCACTGGTATGCCGAAGCTCCAGCTGATGCAGCTGCTCGCTATAAAAGAATGAAAGGCTATAACGTCTTCTTTCCAATTGGCTATGATTCCTTTGGCTTACCCGCCGAAAATGCAGCGGTAAAAGCTGCACAACGTGGTGAAAATGTCCACCCTGCTACGCTTACTTATAGTCAGATAGATAAAATGGATAGGCAATTCAAACAAATGGGTGCAATGTTTGATTGGTCTAAAAAGATTGTCACTTGTGACCCTGAATATTACAAGTGGAATCAGTGGTTTTTTATTCAGATGTTTAATAAAGGCATAGCCTACAAAAAACATTCCCCAGTTGATTTTTGCCCGAGTTGTAATACAACCTTAGCCAGAGAGCAAGTAGTTGGTGATGATAAACTTTGTGAACGCTGTGGCACGCCTGTTATTAAAAAAGAATTGAGCCAGTGGTATTTTAAAATTACTGACTATGCTGATGAATTATTGAGTTTTGAGGGTTTAGATTGGCCTAAGCGAGTTAAAGAAATGCAAACGAATTGGATTGGCCGTAGTGAAGGGGCTTCAGTCTCTTTTGAAACTGAGGTAGGTAGTTTAGAAGTCTTTACAACTCGTCCAGATACACTTTGGGGAGCGACATTTATGGTTATAGCTCCAGAGCATCCATATGTATCTAGTTTGACTACCTTAGAACAAAAACAAGCAGTTGAAAGCTATGTGGAGAGCTCAAAACGTAAAACGGAAATTGAACGCCAAGCTGAAGGAAAAGAAAAAACAGGTATATTTACCGGCTCATATGCTAAAAATCCAGTTAATGGCAAAGATATTCCTATTTGGATTGCCGACTATGTGTTAATGGGTTATGGCACTGGGGCAATTATGGCAGTACCTGCCCATGATAGCCGTGATTTTGAATTTGCCAGAAAGTTTGATTTGGATATTGTACCTGTCATTATGCCAGAAGGCCAAAACTTAGTAGGAGAAAGCATGACCGAAGCTTATATCGGTGATGGTATTATGGCTAATAGCGGGCCGTTTGATGGTACTCTGGCAGGCAAAGAAGCCAATGCTAATGGCATTAGCAAGGTGATAGCATATTTAGAAGAAAAGAATATTGGTAAAAAGCAAATTACTTACCGCTTACGTGATTGGTTAGTTAGTAGGCAGAGATATTGGGGTACGCCAATTCCAATTATTTATTGTGATGATTGTGGTGCTGTTGCAGCCAATGAAGCTGATTTACCAGTAGAATTACCAACTGATATAGAGTTTATGCCCACTGGTGAATCACCTTTAAAATCTCATGCTGAGTTTTTAAATACTAGCTGCCCAAAATGCGGCAAGGCTGCTACTAGGGAGACCGACACTTTAGATACTTTTATTGATAGCTCTTGGTATTGGTTTAGGTATTTAAGCCCCGATAAAGATGATGCACCTATGGATAAGAATATTGTAGCTAATTGGACAGCAGTAGATACTTATACTGGTGGTATTGAACATGCTATTTTGCATTTGTTATATTCTCGCTTTTTTACCAAAGTAATTCGGGATTTGGGTTTTATAAATTATAGTGAACCTTTTAAACAGTTGCGTAACCAAGGCATGATTTTAGGTGAAGACAACCAAAAGATGAGCAAATCACGTGGCAATGTTGTTAACCCTGATGAATTGGTAGCAGAATATGGTGCTGATATTGTGCGCGCTTATTTAATGTTTTTAGGACCTTGGGATCAGGGAGCACCTTGGAACTATCAAGCTATTGAGGGGGTAGCCAGATTTTTAAATCGCTTGTGGGCTTTATCTGTAGATCAGGCTAATGAGGGTAGTTTTTCTAATAAAGATATTAAAGAATTAAAATTTGCAGTGCACAATGCTATTAAAGAAGTAACCGAAGATTTTGAAGGATTTAGATTTAATACCGCTATCTCTGAAATGATGAGTTTAGTTAATATAATGAACAAAATGAAATCAGCTTGTATTGTTGGAACCGATGAATGGCAAGAAGGTATTACCGCTCTTATGAAAATGATTGCCCCTATTGCTCCACATATTGCTGAGGAATTATGGCATAGGACTGGGCACAGTAGTTCGATTCATTTAGAATCTTGGCCGAGCTATGATATGGCAGCTTTGCAAAAAGATAGTATCAATATGGTGGTACAAGTAAATGGTAAAGTCCGAGCGCAGTTAGAAGTAGCTACTGATGCCAGCAAAGACGATATTTTAGCGGCTGCAAAAGCTGATGAAAAAATTGCTAAGTATTTATCGAATGGTGAGATTATCAGGGAGATTGTTGTGCCGAAAAAATTAGTTAATTTTGTTGTAAAATAAATTCGGACAGCTAACTGTACAGATAAGGTATTGAGACAAGACATGCCTTGTCTGTACGCTACGTTATGGGGCTTGGATTAATACAACCTTTTCTAATAGCCTAATATTAACGGCTGGCTCTATAACAAATTTTATGTGCAGGTCATTAGGGTCTCGGTTAGGCATTTCTGAAACTACACCCACAGTAATTCCCTGCGGAAATAAACCACCCAAGCTGTGGGTTTCTACAATGTCACCTAGTTTTACAGGTTTTTCTTCAATAAAGTCGGTGACACGTAATTTATTATTGGATACACCAACAAGCAAGCCTTGACCACCTGCTCCACGCACTGTTATACCAATACGAGATTGAGGGTCTGTTATGGCTCTAACACTTGCTTTGTGCTTATCTACACCAGTTACTAAACCAACTAAGCCCTTGGGGCTAGTTACGGGCATATCTACTCTTACAGAATCTTTACTGCCCTTGCCAATTGTGAAGCTGGTTAATATTGAAGATGGTGCAAAGCCTATGATAGGAGCAACTATTTTAGCTCCAGGGGAGATTAATTCGCGGACTTGGAGCAAATCTGTGAGATCCTTTAGCTCGAGCTCGAGCCTACGATTATCATTTCTAAGTTCTGCCACTTGGGTATTTAATTCTTTATTGAGTTTTTGTAAATCTCTTCTATCAGCCAAGCTGATTCCAGCATTGCGGATATTTTTGCCAGCTCGAAAAAATATTTGGGTTGGCATGGCAACATTAGCTGATATTTTATAAGGAATTTTGCCAATAAAAGCCGAAAGTGCAAAACTAAGTAAACCAAGAGCAATTAAGATGTACCAACTTTTGAGTAAATCAGACAAGCTCTACCCCTAATTCTTTGGCCATATTTACAATATTAGCCAGACTTAAACCCATGACATTAAAATAGCAGCCGTTAATCTTTTCAACCAAGACAGAGCCTTTGCCCTGAATGCCATAACCCCCTGCTTTATCTAGACCTTCTTTGGTACTAGTATACCAAGCAATCTCTTTTTTATTTAAATCCCTAAAATAAACATCTGTTTTAACTGTTTTACTAATGACTTTATCTTTGTAAATAACGCTATGCCCTGTATAAACCTGATGGGCTTTGTTGGCTAGTTGTTCTATAAATTTGGCATTTTGGCTGCTGTCTTTAGGTTTTTCTAATATCTTATTATCTAATACCACAACTGTGTCAGCGGCAATAACTAGAGCATTGGGGCTATCTTTTGCTATGGCTCGAGCCTTTAGCTGGCTTAAGCGATAAACCAGTTCTGGGCCAGTTTCATTTTTTAAAATTGTTTCATCAACATCAGCAGCAATAACCCGAAAATCAATAGCAATCGCTCTGAGTAATTCGCTTCTGCGTGGCGAAGCACTAGCTAGTATTATCTCTGGAGCGGTCATTATTGTATTTTAACAGCTTGCCTATATTTTTATTGAACTAAGTAAACATAGTCACCTATTAATTTTAATTTCAATTGATTTTGTACTTACTTCTTATTCTTGCAAATCCAAGTTAAAATAGCTTATGAAAAGACTAGAAATAGGAGATAATGCGCCCAAGTTCGAGCTTGAAAGCGTTCAAGGAAAACATAAACTCAGTGACTATGCAGGAAAATGGCTGCTGATTTATTTCTATCCCAAAGACAATACCCCAGGTTGTACCACTGAAGCCTGTGACTTTAGAGACGCTTTAAAAGATTTAGATATTGAGGTTTTAGGTGTTTCGCCAGATAGTTTAAAATCACATCAAAATTTTAGTAATAAATACAGCTTGCCTTTTACCCTTCTTTCTGACCCAGATAAAGAAATGGCAACTACCTATTATGCCTATGGTGAAAAGAAAAACTACGGTAAAACATATATGGGCATTATTCGTTCAACGTTTATAATAAATCCAGATGGCAAAATTGCCGAGGCTATGTACAATGTACGAGCCAAGGGCCATGTTGAGCGAGTTCGTAAAAACTTGGCTGAATTACGTGGCTAAAGAACTCCTCAAAAAGAAAGTTGCGCTGGCAGCTTTAGAGCATATTAAGTCTGATAGTTTAGTTGGTTTGGGTACTGGCAGTACCGCCAAATATCTAATAGAGGGCCTGGGTGAGAAAATAAAAAGGGGAGAGCTCAGCAATATAACTGCTATTGCCACCTCAAAAGAAAGCCATGAGTTAGCTATAAAACAAGGCATAACTATGCTTGAATTATCGCAAAAGGAAATTGATATTGCTATTGATGGTATGGATGAAGTTGACCCAGAACTCAATCTTGTTAAAGGATTAGGCGGTGCGCTAACTAGAGAAAAGTTAGTCGAAGCTCATGCCAAAAAACTAATCTATATGGCTGATGATTCTAAAATTGTTGATTATTTGGGTCAAAAAGCACCTATTCCGGTTGAAGTAATTCAATTTGGATTGGCTGTAACAAAGGCTAAATTGACTAGGCTCGAGCTTAAACCAGTACTACGCCTCAAAAACAATCAGGCCTTTATAAGCGACAACGGAAATTATATTTTAGATTGTTATCTAAACTCTAAAAGGGACTTAGAAGAGCTGGCAAATCAAATTATTAAAATTCCAGGAGTTGTAGAGCATGGGCTATTTTTAAATATGGCAGATATTGTGTATATTGCCAAAGAGGAGCAAATAATAAAAATGACAAGAGATGATAAATGATAAGAGCAATTGGTGTTGATATAGCAGATTTGAGCAGGCTAAAAAAGGTTTGGCAAAAACATCCAGAGCGTTTTTTGTATAGACATTTTACCCCAGAAGAAATAAAATATTGCCGTGCCAAGGTTGACCCCTTAGAGTCTATAGCAGCTAGGTTTGCTGCCAAAGAAGCTTTTCAAAAATGCTGGCCCGAAAACCACGGTTGGCAAGATGTCTGGGTAGAAATGGACGGAGTAAAACCCAAATTACGTTTTGCTAAAAAAATTACCAAAAAAATGCAAGAAGATAATTTAATTGCTCATTTGAGCTTGTCTCATGACAAAGACCATGCAATTGCTATGGTTGTTTTAGAAGAGCTGTAAAATTATAATATGGAACTCTATATTGGCACAGGTGGATATTCTAATAAAGATTGGCTGGGGCTTTTGTATCCAGATGGTACAAAGCCAGCGGAGTTTTTAGAAATATATTCTGAAAACTTTAATGCTGTTGAACTAAACAGTAGCTTTTACGCTATTCCCGGAATCAAAGCTTTTGAGGGAATGGTAAAAAAGTCAAAATCAAAAGTCCGCTTTAGCATTAAGATACCTCAAGCCATGACTCATAAAAGAGATGCCCAAGCTGAGCTATACCAGCAACTTTTGGAGTCGGTAGAACCACTAAGAAAGGTTGGTATGCTGGGGCCATTTTTAGCTCAGTTTCCATATTCCTTTCATCGTAATCCTGCTAACCGTAGGTATTTAGCAAATTTAATTAATTATTTTAAAGATGAAAGTTTAGCCATAGAATTTAGACATTGGACTTGGGACAAGCCAGAACTTAGAGCAGCTTTTACTGCCGCTGATATTAGCTTAGTTGCTGTGGATTTTCCTAGAATGAAGGGCTTGTTTTCGTCGGGATTTGGGGCAACAAATGATATTGCCTATATCCGTATGCATGGCAGAAATAGTGCTAATTGGTGGTCGGCAAATTCAGCAGCTGCTCGGCATGATTATTTGTACTCTAATACTGAACTTGGCTCTTGGGTGGAGGCTATAAAGAACCAAGAAGATAATTTGAGCCAAGTTTATTTGATGATGGAGAATACTACTAAGGGGCATGCTTTAAAGAATTTAGAAATCCTAAGAGATTTATTTGCTGATGTTGGGATTGAAGCAGAGATTTATTTGTAAATTTGAGTTATTTGAGTTTCTTGGTTTTTCTGCTGTTTTGCCCAAAATAGCGATTGTTCAATAAAAAGTTATAAAACCTAGCATTGCTTTTTGCAAAAAAGAATACTGCAATCAAGATGAAAACAGTTCCAGGTAAAATAGGTAAAATATAACCTAAAAACCCAATTATAGTGAATATTATCCCTAAAAATGTCCAAAGATACTTCAAGAGTGGGTTTTTTGCTTCCGTTACCTCATGGCTATAATCAATAGCCTGCTCTTGATGTTTCTTAGTTATAACGTTCTCAGAAGATTTAACAAATGCCATTGACCTATAATCCTAACACTTTTGAAATAATGAATTGTCATCACAATATTGTAATACTATCGAAATAGCCTTAGTAAATTTTACATTGCAATTAACACACTTAGCGGTATTTTTGATCATGTTTATTTAATTCAAAAACCAAATGGCTAATCTCATCTTCTAATAGACCCTTCCAAGCAGTTTTGACGGCATTCAATGAACCAGGTAGTGCAAAAATTAGCCCACCTTTTGCTAAACCTGCTGTTGCTCGTGAGAACATAGCAGCTCCTTTTATTTCTTTATAAGAGAGCATTCTAAAAAGCTCACCAAAGCCGGGTAATGGTTTTTGAATTAGTGAATTAACAATTGCTATTGTGTTGTCGCGCCCACTTATACCCGTACCGCCAGTGCTAATAATAATTTGGGCTTTAGAAGCTAGTAGCTTTTGAAAACTAATTTTAATCTCTTCGCTATCATCTTTAATAATTAAGCGTTCTGTAAGCTGGTATTTATTAGCTAGTATTTCTTGTTCTAAATAGTTACCACTTTTATCGCTTGCTAAAGTTCGGCTGTCAGAGATACTAAGAATAGCAATATTAATATGCTTTGCAGAAATTTGATTTTTATGATTAGTCGACATTTTCCATGATCTGCTCGAGCATAATTGATGCTAAGACTTTACGTATTTTAACACTTGCCTCTGTATAATTTTCATTAAGAACACAACGTCCTTTTTTTGTTTTAGTAATACAGTCTGTATGGGATTCACAATCATCTAAAATTACATAACCTGACATAGCCTGAATAATATCAAGGACAGAAGTCTTACTAGGCTTACAATTTAACCAAGTGCCGCCATTGCGCCCCATTTTACTAGTGATTAATTCAGCTACTGTTAATTTACGGAGCACTTTGGCCATAAATGCAGCAGGCATTTCAAAGTGAGCAGCTATTTCGGCAGCATTTGTGCCAGGATTATTAGCTATCGATACCAAAGCATGGATTGCGTAACTTTCTTCTTTTTTTAATAATGATCTATACAAAACTTATCAACCTTAATATATAGTTTAGGACATTTTTCCCTATAGCTGCCTATAATATACAAATAATAGGGCGTTTAGTAGTTGCTATCTTACGGCTGTATTTTGCATTAAAGGTTTTAATTACAAATATATAGATACAAATCACAGACTATTAAAAAATGTTGTTTAGTCAAATGAGCACGATACTTGGGCTTTTTTAGCAGCTTGGTTTTAAAAGTAAGTTCTGTTTTTCTTTCTTTTACAGGCTGATGCTTAGTTTAAGTCCCAATATAATATTTATTTTTATTATAAAAAATGCTGATTGGTTTATAACAAAAAGTAATAATCGGCCTAAACTTAGGACAATTGTCCTAAAAATATCAGAATCTTAAATAATAAAGTAGAAACAACTGTAACTGTTGGCAGTTTTTCTATCAAAGACTAGCAGCTAATAAATTTCAATATATTTATTAGCTTTAAGTACATTTTCTATGGTAGGCTTAGTAGCAATATTTATGGATTAGTTTATCTGAATTTAACAGGATATCCATAACTAATAAATCTTCATGAAGGGGTTAAGTATGCAGAAAAATAATTCTGATAAAGATTCAGTTAATTCTGGATCAGATTATAAGCCTGTGGGTGCTTTGGCTATCTCGGTGATAATGGTAGCAACCGTATTAGTTTTTTGGTTTGGTATATATTTACTTAACTATGTTAGGGGCTAAGCTATGAATGAAAAACAGCATAGCATAATAGAACGTTGGGAAAGACGATGGCTAGGTCTAGCATCGGCGATGTCATTGGTTTTTGTTATATTAATTGCAGCTAATCTAGCTTTTGATAGCAATAATGTCGTGCAGCTTAAACAAAGAGCTAATCCAGCTGAGATTTTAGCTACTGATATATTTTCTAATCCAGGAGTTATAGAAACATCGGCCAATAAATACAGGGTGGCAATGGTTGCACAAACTTTTTCTTTTAATCCAAGTGAAGTAAGATTGCCTGTTGACTCAGAAATTGAATTTTATGTGACTAGCAAAGACGTCTTACATGGTTTTCAAATTAAGAGTACTAATACTAATATGGAAATAATACCAGGTGAGGTTTCTTATTCAAGCTATACCTTTAAAAAACCAGGTGAGTACTGGGTTATTTGTAATGAGTATTGTGGTATTGGTCATCAAAATATGTTGGGGAAAATTGTAGTTTTGCCAAAAGCTGTTTATGCTCAAGAACAAGCTAACCCGGTAGCCGAAGAAGCTTCATTGGGTCAGAGCGTATTTGAGACCAACTGTGCCAGTTGCCACCAAGCAAGCGGTGCAGGTTTAGCAGGGGTATTCCCACCTCTTAAAGGCAATCTGGCAGCTACTTCTAAACTAGACGGTGGCAAAGATTATTTAGTAAATACTGCACTATTTGGTTTGTCTGGTTCTATAAAAGTTGATGGAGGCTCTTATAACGGAGTAATGCCTGCATGGACGCAGCTTTCTGATGAAGAGATTTCAGCTGTACTAAATTATGCAATTAGTGGCTGGGGTGATGACGGTGTTGCTGATATAACAGAAGCAGATGTAGCAGCAGCAAGAACTAATTCTTATAGTTCAGAAGATGTTCATGGCTTAAGACAAGCCTTGGGCTTAGAATAGGAGGACTGAATAATGTCTAGAAAATCAAAGGTGTTTACAGGCCTACCTGAAAAAAAGCTGGCTTTAGCATTTATTCTAACAGCTTTTGCTGCATTATTTTTGGGCAGTAACTTAGGCCCATTTCAAGCTTTTAACTATGCTGGCTTGAATATATACCATCTAAAATTTATGCCATTTGTAAATTCGTATTATCAAGGTTTAACATTACACGGTGTGCTTAACGCACTTGTTTTCACAACTTTTTTCATCAGTGGGCTTCTTTGGTATTTGCCTGCTAAAGAAATGAATATTAGACCTAATATGACTTTTTCTTGGATTTCTTATTTTGTTATGTTGCTTGGTCTAGTAATGGCTGCAGTAGCTATATTAGCCAATACTTCAAATGTGATGTACACATTTTATGCGCCATTGAAAGGGCATTGGGGGTTTTATCTCGGATTAGCTTTAGTGGTAGTTGCATCACTGATGGTTGCTTTTGAAGTTGTGCGCATGCGCCAAGTTTGGAAAAAAGAGAACCCTGGTAAAGTAACACCAATTGTTACTTTTATGAGTGTAATGCTTTGGCTAATGTGGGCTATTGCTTCTGTGGGTATTGTTGTAGAAGTTGTTGTTTTCTTAATTCCTTGGTCATTTGGTTTATTAGATGGTGTAGATCCACAAATTACTAAAAGTTTGTTTTGGTGGACTGGCCACCCTATAGTATATTTTTGGTTGTTACCTGCTTATGTATCTTGGTACGGTTTAATGCCAAAACAGGTAAAAGGTGAGCTAGCCTCAGACTCTTTAACACGCTTAGTTTTTGTTCTCTTCTTACTATTTTCTACCCCAGTTGGTTTTCATCACCAATTTACAGATCCTGGCATTCCTGCAGGTTGGAAAATGCTCCATTCTATGATGACTATGTTTGTTGGTGTACCTAGTTTGATTACTGCATTCACAATAGGTGCATCATTGGAGCTAGGTGGTCGGGCACTTGGGGGTAAAGGAGTTTTAGGTTGGATTAAAAAATTACCTTGGAATGACCCAAGTGTGGCGGGTCAGCTAATGGCTATGCTTTTATTTATACCTGCTGGTGCTGGTGGTATTGTTTTAGGTAGTTTTAATCTAAACATTATGCTTCATAATACTGCTTGGATTCCTGGGCACTTTCATATTACTGTGGGTGGCGCTGTTACCCTAACCTTTATTGCTATGACATTTTGGCTTTTACCTCATTTAACCAACAGAAAGCTTTTTTCTAAGCGTTTAGCACTAGGCACTGTCTGGTCTTGGTTTATTGGTATGATTTTCTTTTCAACTGGTATGCACTGGGAAGGTTTATTATTGATTCCAAGACGTGCTCACATATCGAATATGGCTGAAAATCTACAAGGTGTTTATGCTGGTGCTGAATTCCCGATGATGCTAACAGGTATTGGTGGCGGAATTCTTTGGCTCTCTATAGCTTTATTCTTTACAGTTATTTTGGGTACAATCTTTTTAGGTAAAAAAGATGTAGATGTACCTGAGGTACCATTTGTTGATAATAAATGGGCTAGTGATACTGGTCTTGCCGCAGCGATGGATAAAATATGGGCATGGTTTGCAGTGGCTGCTTTGCTTGTAGCCGTAGTTTATGCACCAACCTTATACGAACTTTTCTCTACCTATGTTTCTATACCCGGCCAAACTCCGTGGTAAATGTTTAAGAGTTAAATCGTGATTTTAAGATACATCTTATCTTCGATAGTGGCTGGTCTAGTAGGCACAACTGTTATGTTGGCTGCACTGAATATTTCTAACATCTGGGGAATAGAACCCCTAGATGTTAGAAATATGTTTGGTTCATTTATTACTAGAAAAATAGATAAAAATTCTAAGCTTTTAGGCACTATTATTTTGCTAATAGGCGGGCAATTATTTGCCTTTTTGTATGGTGCAATTATAGTTGCATTTATAACAGGTCGTTTTGGTGGTAGTTTTGGTCTACCTGAGTATATTTGGATTCCTGGAGTCAATTTCTTTTATTTATACTTAGGTTTTTTGGGTGGTTTTGGGCATGGTACTTTTATGGCTCTAATCGGTGGTGCTATAATTTATGAGCTGCACCCATTAGATGAGTTTAGGAAATCAATGCCATATATTGTTTCTGCACTAATTGGCCATGCTGTATTTGGTTTTACTGTAATGCTGGTTCATAATTTTATTTTGGCACGTGGGGCGTAAAAGTATAATAGTAAATACCAGCTTTAGTTTTATGCAAATACTAGCCTAAAGCTTAGCTCTGATTTATAGGGCATAAAACTTTATATTCCTTATAGCTAATGAAATTTAGCAGTGAAAAATATTTTTCTAAATTGCCTTCTAAGGTCATAACGGCTGCTTTTTTAAATTTGATATTTACCTGAAATTCTCGACCATTTAACAAATATGATGCCAGACCAGACATTAGAGGCTCATGGCCAATAAGGGCAATATTACTGGATTTTGGGTAGCTTTTTAACTCTTCAATTAGTGATGCATAGTCAGAAGTTAGTAGGTTTTTAGTCAAAACCATTTCTGTTTTGGAAATATTTTGCAACGCAAGAGCAGTTTGAGTGGCTCGGAGGTAGGGGCTCGAGCATAATTTATCAAAACTAATTCCAGTTGTGTTCAAAAAATTTCTTAGTGTCTCAGCTTGTAAAAAACCTTTTTCAATTAAGGGTCGTTTAGAATCATCTGGATATTGGATTCCTCGTGTATCAGCGCTTGCATGACGAATAAGATATAACTTCATAATAACTCTCCTAAATTTAAAACTGCTTTGGCTCGAGCCAATTTGTTGCTAGTATTGACTGAGAGATTGATAATCTTCTCTAAGTTATTAGCTATTATAAGCAATTCATCTCTTTTTGTTTCAGCCAAGGCTTCAATTTCAATTTCAAAAAAGCTCGTTTTTCTTTGAGTGTTTGCAAGTTTGGCGCTTACTTTGTCAAAAGAAATAATAGCAATCTCCTTTTCTTGAGAGATTACATAAGTCACTCTTTCGGTATTAAATTCTACAATTCTTCGCAATGATGAGATATTACAAATACCTTCTAATTCTGTGGCTATGGCATCTGGCCATTTGGAGCCTTTTAGCTCTAATTCTAATTCATGGCGTTCAAAATATCCCTGATTATTTTCTGATTTTGATTTTAGGGTGGCATAGCGTTTAGAATTTATTTTACGTTTACGCAAGCTGTAGCCAGCTTTTTCTAAAGAATTTGTGGCATCATCATAATACCTGTCATGGATTATATATAATTTGGCAGGGCTTAAGTTATAGTTTGGTAAGATAGGCTCAAGCTCAGTCCAAGTAGGTATATTATCGTCTGGGCTCGAGTATTTTAATTCTCTTTCAAGCATTTATTCAATTCTCTCAGTTGGTATTTTGGCAGCAACTTTGCCTATTGTTAAACCTTGAATCATTATAGAAAATACTACCACAGCATAAGTTAGTTTTATTATTAAATCTCGCTCTTCACCTGCTGGTAAAGATAAAGCCAGGGCAATAGATATACCACCTCGTAAACCACCCCAGACCATCATACGAATGGTATAAGGTAAAAAAGTTTTTCGTAAACGCATAAGGCTAATAGGTAGCGAAACACTGATAAAGCGACCGAGCAAAACTAATGGAATAGCAAGAATTGATATAAATAGACTTTTGGCATCAAAGTGAACAATTATTACTTCCAAACCAATCAATACAAATAAAATCATGTTTAAGATTTCGTCAATTACTTCCCAAAAGGTGTCAATGTGCTCTCGGGTACGCTCACTCATGGCAAAAAGCCTGCCCTGATTGCCAATAAAAATACCAGCTACCACCATAGCCAAAGGCCCAGAGGTATGCCAATGAATTGCTAAAGCGTAGCCACCTGTTACTAATGCTAAGGTGATTAAGATTTCTACAGAATATTCATCAATGCTTTTTAATAAGTAATAAGCAATTAGACCAATTGCCATCCCAAAGAAGATACCGCCAATGGCTTCTTGAGCAAAGAGAGTTGCAATAGCCATAGCTCCACCACTACTACTAGCAGCCTCTTGGCCACTGCCGTGCCCTGCACCTAGCAGGCTTAAAATCACACTAAATACGACAACACCCACGCCATCATTAAATAGAGATTCGCCAGTAATTAGGGTTTCTATACCTTTAGGTACCCCAACTTTTCGTAAAATGCTCAATACTGCGATTGGGTCAGTGGGGGAGATTAACGCGCCAAATAGTAAGGCATAAAGATAAGGGAGATGAATACCAGCAAGTTTAAGAGAATAAAATGTGAGCGTGCCAACAATAAATGTTGACATAAGCACCCCAAGGGTTGCCAAAGTCAAAATCGGCCATTTTTGCTTGTTGATATTATCCAGATTAACGGTTAAGGAGCCGGCAAATAATAAAAAACTAAGCATGCCGCCCATTACAATTTCGTTAAAGTTTAGACTGGCTAAAAATCCCTCAGCCCAAAGGCCCAAAAACTCATTTTTGAAAATAACTAGGCCCAAAGAAATAATAAGCCCAACTAAAGTAACCCCAATAGGAGTTGGTAGTTTTATAAAACGCTCATTGATATAAGCAAAAATTGCGGTAATAGTTAAAATAATAGCTAAAATTTCGAATACATTCACGCTAATCAGTTTATAGTGAATTTGGCCAGTTTGTTTGATAATTTATTACAAGCATTGTGGATTTACTCTTTGTATCAATATTTGAGAGTTAGGGAAAAGTCGTATGAGTTCTACATTAGCTATTTTGAAAGATTTCAAAATTCCTGCTTTAGCACAGATGAAAGCAACGGTATAGACAGATTTTAACGTCAATTGTAACAATACTATTGCTGAGAATTCTTATAGTTTTCAAGATAGTCATACAAATTTTCCAGTCGTCTCCAATATTTTGACTAGCTTTTAAAGATGATAAAATTAGTTTTCTATAATTCAGCTTTTGATTAGCCAAAGATAGTAATTAAGAGTTGAGCTACAGCCTCTCTGCTTATCAGTTCTATTTTTAAATTTCATGCCTTATGAGAGCTATTAAATTAACCGCATTTTTGTGAAAACAGACAACCTCTAATAATTTTAAAACTGGCCATTTCTGTCAGTTTATAGCGGTTTAGATATATAATTAAAACCGTGAAACCTGATTGGTCTTTAGAGGATATTTTAATTCAACAAGGCTATAAAAGTATTGCCGGTATCGACGAAGCCGGCCGCGGAGCTTTGGCTGGTTCTGTTGTTGTTGGAGTAGTGAGTTTGCCAAGGGCAGACTATGCTTTTAGAGATTCAAAGACTTTGTCATTTTTACAACGCCAAAAGATGGCCAAAGAAATTAAAGAAGTTGCAATTAATTGGGCAATTGGCTGTGCCAGTGCCAAAGAAGTTGATAAATTAAATGTTTTAGCTGCAACTCATTTGGCTGCTAAGCGAGCCTTGAAAGAGTTTAGCCAAAGTATTTGCTTGGATGCAGTTGTTACGGATTATTTAAAACTAATTAGCCCGCTTGAGGTTTTAGCACCAGCAAGGGCTGATAGCCAAAGCTTTCAGGTTGCAGCAGCTAGTATATTAGCCAAGGATTTTCGTGACAATGAAATGATTAGTTTAGCTAAAGACTATCCTGAATATGGCTTTGAAAAAAATAAAGGCTATGGCTCTTTGGAGCACAGGCAAGCTTTGGCCAAATATGGCCCAACCAAGATTCATCGCTACAGCTTTAAACCAGTTAGCCAAGTAGCATTGTTTTTGTAAACGAGAAATCTACTAAGCAAGCCAAAATAATTATTCATGATAGGCTTTTAATTGATGTTGAACTATATAACCTTGATATTTATGGAGTAAAGAATGAATGAAGCGATAGCTGTAAAATTTGATAATGGACCAAGCCTACACTATATAGAAATCTCAGGAGAATTGCCTGTAGTTGGAAGTAAAATAATAGTTGATAATCGTCGCGGCTTAGAATTGGCAATTGTACGAGCAAGAGTCACAGAATATGGGGATATTGATGGTAGCTTTGTACGTTTGGCAACAAATGAAGATATTGAAGCTTATGAAGAAAACAAAAAACTTGCTGAAGATTTAAAATGGTATCTAAAGGCTAAGGCTCGAGGCTATAGTGAAGCAATTAAAATAGTCAGCTTAGAATTTAATTTAGACCAGTCTTTATTAACTGTCAATTATACTAGTAAAGGCCGTGTTCCTTATGGTGCTTATGCTAAAGAGTTAAAGCGTTTTACGGATACCAGAATTGATTTTGTACATATTGGCCCACGTGATCAAACCAGAATATTAGGAACCTTAGGAGTTTGTGGGTCAGGAGCTTGTAGCAATACTTGGATGCAAGGCTTTAATGCAGTGAGTATTAGGCTAGCTCGTGATCAACAGTTGCCCCTTAACCTAGAAAAAATTACTGGTAACTGTGGTCGTTTGATGTGCTGCTTACAATTTGAGCACCCCATGTACGAGGAGCTTTTAAAAGATATGCCTCGTAAAGGCAGCTCTGTTTGCCACAGTGATGGTAATTGCGGAGTAGTTAGTAAATTATTCCCATTAAAACAAACTGTAGAAATGCGTTCAAAAGGCAAGAGCTTTGAGTACCCAGTTGATGAATTGAAAAGGGTTAGTAATAGACCTAGCCAAGGAAATAACGAGCCTGAAAATAACTAGCTTGCCTTAAAAATTTGCCTTAAATTTAAACTTAAGAGTTGTATAGAGATACGGCTCGAGCCGTATCGAGCCAAAGATTCTTCAAAACGTTCTAAAGCTAAGTTTGCTCTTTGGTAGTATTGGGGGTAGTCTTTAGCGAGCTTTGCCAAAAATAATTCTGATAAATCAAAATCGCTTTCTTCTAACCAGTGCTTTTCTAAAACATCAGCATTTTCTAAAGCTATTTCTAAAGAATTATTTATATTCTCTAAATAGTTATCAATTAATTGATAAGCTTGCTTAAACTCTTCGGGCTTAGCTTGGCTTAAATTATAATCACCAATTCTTGCCAAACGCGCCAAAGGGTGGTTGCTATCAGGAAATGAATTAGTGCCAAAGCGAATAACACTAGTCCGTGATGCAATTGTAGCCAAAAGGGCTTGGGCAGAAGGGGCTATTAAGATAATCTTGGTTTTTAATGGTGGCTCTTCTAAAAATTTTAAAAAAGCATTTGCGGCAGAAACAGTCATTTGTTCGGCAGAAACGATAACGGCAACTCGATAATTATAAACAGGGCTAGTTTCTAGCCATTGGCTAAGAGCTTGCTCATCGGAATCTCTTTTAACTAATTGAGAAATCTTTATTTCAGGTTTGCGGCTTGTTTTGCCAGTGGATGTTTTTATATTTGGCTTAATTACAAAATAGTCGGGGTGGGTATTAGCATCTATTTGTTTGCAGCTTGAGCAATTATTACATGTGTCAGTTGATCTATTTTGGCAATTTAGCCACTTGGCATACCACTTGGCAGTAGCTTGTCTACCAACCCGATTTGGACCGGTAAAAACCAAGCTTTGTTTGTCAAGAGATTTTAAAAGCTCTTTTTGTTCTTTAGCGACCATTACTCAATCTTCTGGCTAACTGCTCAGGATAATCCAATTCATAAATGTATCTTTGTTGAGCCAATAAATCATATTCTACTCGGTACTGTTCTATAACTCTTTTATCTTCATCTAAAATAGCGTAGCTAGCTAATGGTATGCCGTCACGCGGTTGCCCAACTGAGCCAGGATTAAATATCACTGTCGCATTTGGGGGCACACGGTAGATGCTTTTATGAGCTTTTAAGCTCATGGTTCGCCAAATATTCCCCCGAGCAGTTTTAATTGACATATAAACCTTGGGAATATGAGTGTGTCCAATTAGCAAAAGGTTTTTTTCCATCAGAGGTGCGTTTTCTTTGGCAATTTTTAAGCTGTCTATATATTCCCATTTTCTTTGCAAGGAGGCATGGGTAACTTGCCAATAAGAGTCTTTTTCTATATAGCTATTTTTGAAAGTTTTTAAGTAGGCTAAATTTTCTGTCGAAATTTGCTCAAAATGCCGTTTAGCTACATCAACTGCAATGCTGCTTGATTTTATATTTGAAAGTTTGTTTTGCTCAGCTTTAAAAACTAAGTCCTCGTGGTTTCCTACAACACAAACTCGCGGATTCATTTCTTTAATGGTATTTATTATTACCTCGGGATGAGTATTGTAACCAACTAGGTCGCCAAGTGATATTAAACTATCAAAACGTTTGGCACTGGCGTGCTTTAATACTGCCTCTAGGGCTAGGTAGTTGGCATGAATATCACTAAGAATTAAATAACGCATTATACAATAGCTATAATAACCTGTTTTTTGCATATACTGTGGTTGTGTGCTTGAAGTCAATTCTAACTAGCTTTATTATTTTATTGTTTAGTTTTTCGTTTGCTCAAATTGTTATCCCGGATTTTGCAAAAAGAGGAGATATCCCAGAACCCCTATATCAGGAATTTATGAGTAATTTTAGGCTGGCAGTTGCACAAAAGACAAGAACTGCTGTGACTGTAGGAGAATTTGTTAGTGCTGGTATGGCCTCGAGCTTGGACCCAAAATTTACCAAAATAATTGCTAAAAATGAAGGTGCTCAGTATGCACTATCCGGAGAGATAAGACAAATTTATGGTGACCCCTATTCTATTTCGATGCTGATAGCCGAGGTAGATTCAAATAGGCATTCTGATATTATCACTAGGCAATTTGTTGCTGACAGCATAAATCTTTTGGTGGATCTATTAGCCAACGAAATTTCTCAATTTGTAGATCCTATTAATGCTCTGGCTGCTGGCAATGCTGGTATTTATATTTCTAGTGAACCTGTTGGGGCAAAAGTTTATATTGATGGTGTAGAAATAGGTCTTAGCCCACTGGTAGATGTGCTTATGCTCGAGCCTAAAACTTATATTATAGAGCTGCGTAAACAGGGCTATTTAGCTGAAAAAAGGCAAGTAGATTTAAAAAATGGAATTACAGAATTATTAAATTTGGAACTCACGGCCATAAATGGTGGCACAATTCAAGTAGATAGCCAGCCTAGCGCTAAAATAGTTTTAGATGGCCATGATATTGGTTTTAGCCCCTATAGCTTTCAGGCTTTGCCAGGAGAACACAGCTTAGAGCTAGTTAGGCTTGGTTTTGAATTTGTAGCCTTGCCTGTTTCTGTACGAGAATTTAGAGTGACAATTATTGAGCAGAAGCTAAAGCCAATTAGTAAATTTATGATATTTTGGGATTTGCTTGATAAGCAGTTAGTTTACTTTGATGGTAAATTGCAGATTAAACCGTTTTTGCTCGAGCCTAGCGTGGGTATACACCAAATAGAGATTAGGCGCGAGGGGAAATCTAGCACGTTTGAGATTGATTTAGCGGTAGCAGGAGTTTATTATTTAGACTTTGCCAAGCAAACTGCATCAATTTATAATTTTGATTAATACCTGAGTCATAATATTTTTAGCTTGTAGTTTTTTTACTAAGTTCTTGCATTAAACCAGGAATATGTTTATAAAAAACTACTACAAACATAATAGTAGTACTAATAAAAAGCTTGAGAAATATAGGCTCTTGTTTTATTAAAAATAAGCTTAAGACCATTATTGGATAGCTAGACATTGCAATTACAGCAGCCAAATTAGGTTTTTTCTTAATGATTAAGCTAAAAAATATTACGGCAGATAAAACTAGCAAAGCACCTTTAGGGTCTAAGGCTAATAAAACCCCAAAAGAGCTAGATAAAGCTTTACCACCTCTAAAGCCAACATAGACAGAGAAAGCATGACCTAAGGTTACGGCAATTGCAGCCAGATAGACGGTATCACCCTCTGCTATTAAGGCTGCTAGCTTTACAGCCAAATAGCCTTTGGCTATGTCAATTACTAGTACAGCAATTCCGCTTGCAATGCCAAGATTTCTAAAAGTATTCATTGCTCCCATGTTGCCAGAGCCTAATTCAAAGATGTTTTTACCTTGCAGCTTGGCAAGTATATAAGCGCTTGGTAATGCCGAGATTAAATAGGCTAGTAAAATTGCCAAGCTATTATCCAGCATTAAATCATTGTTTCTAAGCTTGCTAAGCTTTTTATTTCATTGATGTGATAGCTGCTATAATTTTTTAATAATTTCCAATGTTCTTTTGAGTTTAATAGCTTATGCTCGAGCATAGCCCTAATAGTTGTTTTATGAATTGTTTGCAAATATTCTAAGACCTCATTTGAAATATAAACTCCAGAATTGCAACTAGTACAAGTAATTCCACCAGTATTTAGGTTAAACCTATTGCTAAGCTCATTTTTATTACAAATCGAGCAGTGTTCTAATCTTGGTGCAAGCCCAGCTTGTTGAATTATTTTCCAAGCATAGATTATAGTTATTTTCTCAGCATCTGCAAATTCACTCAAACCCTTTAAACCGCTCGCTAAATAGCTATAAATCTTAGGCTCGCTTAAATCGTTTTGGCTTAGCTTATCAACCATTTCAGCCAGTATATGGGCATAAGGATATATCTCTGGCAAAGTCAATTTCTCTAGCGAGCCATTTAATTGCACTTGGGTGAGTACTGCTAAAGAATTAGCATCTTTTTGATAGTATTGCACGGTAATATCATTAAACAAACTCATTCTGGCAATATTACCACCTAGCTTTTTACCTTTTTTTGCTATGGCCCGCAACTTTCCAGTTTGGTTAAAGAGGCTTATTAACAAGTCACCATTAGGCAGTGAATTTCTATGAATAATTATCCCACTAGCAAGTTTATATCTTTCAGCCATAGCTTATTTTAACTCTTAGCTTAAGCTTGTGCTTAAAACAACAGTTTCTTGCAAAGGTTGGTAGCTAATACGCATATCGGTTTTGAGCTCTATACTATCTCCAAGTTTCAATATTTTAAAATCACCAGATTCAAAATCTATTATTAACTCTCCCTCTATTACTAAAAGCCAAATACTTTCTTTTAGCTTTCTTAAGGGGCTAGGCTCGAGCTTAGTCACAGTTATATTAGTATTAGCGATGTTAGTACTTTTTACAGATTTGGCTAAACTGAGTACGTTAATAGTTGAGATAGGCATAATCGACTAGTTTTTGGTAGCTTTCTTTTTAACGGCTTTTTTAGTGCTTTTCTTGGCAGTTGCCTTCTTTGCCGTAGCTTTTCTTTTTGTAGTTTTTCGTTTAGTGGCTCTTTTCTTTGGCTTTTTAGTTCCTTTAGCCTCTTCACGCTCGGCTATAAGTATTAGGGCTTGTTCCAAGCTAATATCTTCAATCGTTTGGTCTTTTTTCAAGCTAGCATTAGTTTTTTGATGCTTTACATAAGGCCCATAACGCCCATCACGGACATCAACCTCTTCATTAGTGTCAGGGTGCAAACCCAATACCCTTAAGGGTTTATTTTTATTTTTCTTTTGATTTATTAATTCAAGTGCTCGTTCTAAGCTTATAGTCAACAAATCTTCATCTTTAGGAATAGATGCAAAAATACGTTTTTCTTGCACATAAGGCCCAAAGCGGCCGATATGAGCTTTTATAGTTTCTGAGTTTTCTGGGTTTTCACCTAAGATTCTTGGCAATGAAATTAGCTCAATTGCTTTTTTTGCATCAACATCTTCAGGCTCTAAACCCTGAGGCAATGAAATCCTTTTTGGTTTTTTAGTCTCATCTTCGCCAAGTTGTAAATAATGACCATAAGGACCTTTACGCAAAAGAATAGGCTCATCAGTTTCTGGGAATTTTGCTACTACTTCTGATAATCTACCCTCTACAATTAATTTTGCCAAATACTCTTGGTCAATTTCTGATGGTGCTATTTTATCAGGCATACTAGCGGTTTTAATTTCACCATCTATTTCACCCTCAACATATGGACCATAGCGTCCAACCCGAATTACAAAGTCGCCCCATTTTTTAAAGCTTATTTCCGAGGTAGCCCGCGCATCAATTGCATCTAAACCACCTTCGACTCGAGCTTTTAAACCATTTTTACCAAAATAGAAATCTTTTAAATAAGGTACAGCCTTTAAGCTGCCGTCAGCAATATCATCTAATTTTTGCTCCATCAGAGCTGTAAAATTAGTATCAACTAGTCGGTCAAATTGGTTTTCCATTAGCTTAGTTACAGCAAAAGACATAAAGGTAGGCACTAACTGATTGCCAGATTTATAGCTATAATTTCGGCGTAAAATTGTGTCAATAATGCTGGCATAAGTACTAGGTCTACCGATACCTTCTTTTTCTAATAGCTTAATTAAACTAGCCTCTGTAAATCTAGCAGGTGGTTTTGTCTCATGGCCAGAAGCAGCAATATCTTTGCATTTTAAATTTTCATTTTCTTGCAGTTTTGGTAATGGCTGTTCTTGGTTGTCAAGTGCTTGGTTGGGGTCATCACTGCCTTCAACATAGGCTCTAAAAAAGCCTGGGAAAATTGTGCTTCTTCCGCTAGCTCTAAATCGTGCATCTCCTACCAAAATTGTGGCGGTAGTAAATTTCAATTTTGCATTTTGCATCTGCGAAGCTACTGTACGCTTCCATATTAAATCATAAAGCTTTGCTTCTATAGCAACTAAGTTTAATTCTTCGGTAGTTTTCATATCCTTGCCTGCGGGCCTTATTGCTTCGTGGGCTTCTTGGGCATTTCTAGATTTTTTACTATATACTCTTGGTTTTTCGGGTAGGTAATCTTTACCATAGCGATTTAAAATAGCCTTGCGGCTAGCTTCTATAGCTTCTTGTGATAAATTTGTAGAATCTGTACGCATATAAGTAATAAGCCCATTTTCATAAAGGTTTTGAGCCGTACGCATAGTATCTCGAGCTGATAGATTTAATTTCCTACTAGCTTCTTGTTGCAAGGTAGAAGTTGTAAAAGGTGCACTTGGTGAACGGCTGTTAATTTTTTCTTCGATTTTTGTTATTTGCCAAGTCTTATTAGGTAATTCTTGGGCAAGTTTTCTAGCATCATTTTGTTCTAAAATTAAAACGTCTTTGCCATTTTTTAAATTAGTTTTTAGTTTACCTGTGTCAGGGTCAAAATCTCGCCCACTTGCTAGCCTTATATCGTTTAAATGAGTCATAACGGCTTCAAAGGTTTCTGAGTTTTTTTCAAGCTGGGCTTTTAAATCCCAATAGCCAGCAGGTAAAAAAGCTAGGCGTTCTTTTTCACGGTTTACCATAAGCCTAACCGCAACACTCTGCACTCTGCCGGCAGAAAGCCTAGGTGCAATTTTGCGCCATAATAATGGGCTTATACTATAACCCACTAATCTATCTAATATTCGCCTAGCTTCCTGAGCATCTACTAAATCTTTGTCAATCTCTCGGGTATTTTCTAATGCATTTTCTATAGCCTCTTTGGTAATCTCATGAAAAACCATGCGTTTTACAGGTACTTTGGGCTTTAGCAGTTCTAGTAAATGCCAACCGATAGATTCACCTTCACGATCTTCGTCAGTTGCTATATACAGTTCATCAGCATTTTTTAGGGCAGATTTTAAATTATTTACAGTTCTTTTTTTACCGCTAGATATGATATAGATAGGTTTAAAGCCATTTTCGACATCTACACCAAGTTGCGACCACTTATGTTCTTTATATTTTTTAGGGATTTCGGCAGCCTTGGCAGGTAAATCTCTAACATGTCCCATGCTTGCTTCAATTCTGAAGTCTTTAGCTGGTAAGAATTTTCTAATAGTTTTTGCTTTTGTTGGTGATTCTACAATAACCAATCTTTTTAAGTTTTTTGGCACGTTTATAATCTCCCTATCGAGGGTTTATTATAAAGAATGATTTGCTTATGTCAAGCTTTCTAGCTTGCTTATTAAGTTATTTTAGTCTGTTTTGCTATTTTTATTTACTTCTCTAAAAGACTAAAATAACTTAGCATGGTTAATAAATCTAATTAACTTGTGGTCAATTATTAGTAAGATGAAATATTGGAGGAGATATGAAACGAATATTCAGCTTATTGATAATAATGTTTTTGCTAAGTTCTTGACCAGGGGCGCCGCTGAGTTGGCATGTAAACTTATTAGATAAAATAGACAAGAAGACTGGTAGTTTTGATATAGATTTGCCTTTTAGTGGCGGTGAGTTTGATATTTTACCTTTTGTTGGTACTAATAAAACTGGTGCATATAAATTTAATGCCCCACTAGGAGTTATTCCATTTCTGACCTTGTCTGCTATTGCCATTCCGGTGGATTACTCTGATCAAACAATATCTGCAAAGTTAACAGCAGCTACTATTAGTTATCAATTAAAACTGGCTCGAATTGGTGACATCAGTGGTCAATTAAAAATCCAAGCCTTTTTGATAACTACCGATGGTGATATTACTGCAACTAGCAGCAAACTAGGTGATGAGCTTGTTTATGATTTGTCAAAGACCCAAGAGGTATTTGACCGAGATGTAGTTTTAAGCTCTGAGCAATTAACGGCTATAAATGAAAAACAATTGAAGATTGCCTTTAAAGTGAGTGGCAGCTTAAGAGTACTAACTGCTGGTGAAGTTGGGCTTAGTTATGAATTGCAAAAGCTTTCTCTTAAAAATATCAAGCTTGCCATAGATGAAAAACTACCTAACAAAAACGGTGAAATTGCTGACTTTAGTGATGCAGATAAAATTACACCACAGGTTGTTGGACTAAGGCTAGACTATCTGCTCGAGCTAATACACAATGGGGATTTTGCTGGTAAGGTTTCTGTGCAGATATTCTTAGCTCCAGTTGATGAAACAGACGTTTTTCAAGAAAAATATAAATTTGGTTCTGCCCAAGATATTGATTTATCTAAAAATGCTCAAGATATAAAGGCTAATGCAAGTATTAATCAGTTGCAGCTTGCAGCTGCCAGAAAAGACCAGAAATTAAAATATGCTATGCAAATAATTGGCGATGTTGGTATAAATAAGGGTGGTAAAATAAGATTTGATTATAAAATTAAAAAACTAGACTTAACTGCATATTTTACAATTTTATAAAATTAAAAATAAATAAAAAAGCCCTTTCAATAAAAGGGCTTTTTTATTAAGCTTAAGTAAAATACTAGGGTCTTAAGCTTAGCACCTCTTCGGAGCTTAAACCTAGCTCACGATAGGCTTTTATTTCTTCAGGGCTATAAGCTTTAAAATCTTTGGCTATGCTTGGGTTATCCCAAGAGCTTAAAACATGGTTTAATACGCCAGCAATTTGCTCATCGCTTAGATGGGCCCAAGCAGGCATTGCACCATTATAGCTTTGACCATCAACTTCTATTGCACCGCTTATCCCTGTTATGACAGTAAGAGCCAAATAGTCTCTATTGGTATTATAAAGATTGGCAGCATTCTTATTTAAGGCAGGAAAAGCCCCTGGAATACCGTTGCCATTTGCTTGATGACAGGCACTGCAATTGTTATAAGCAGATTCGCCGATTTCTTGCCAATCAAAAGCTGCAGCTGCTACGGTTGTTTCCGTTGCAGTAGATAGAGCAGCTTCTGTCGTTGTTTGGTCAGTTGCTGATGCTGTAGCAGATATTGATCTTAGCTTTAAAACATCATCAAAACTGAGGTCTTTTGAACGTATTGCAGCTACTTCATCAGCGATATATGGCTCTATGCCTGTGGCGTTATCCCAATTGCTGATAATATGGTTTATGACATCAGCAATATCATTATCTGATAAATGTTTCCAAGCAGGCATTGCCCCATTATAAGTTTGGCCATTTACATCAATTTCACCCATTAAGCCAAATAAAACGGCAGAAGGTAGGTAATCACGATTATTTTTAGCATAGTTTACAACATTGCCGGCCAAAGGCGGAAATGCACCAGCTATGCCTTTACCAGTTGCTTGGTGACATGAGGCACAATTGCCATCATAAACAGCCTGACCATTAGCTGATAGCTCTGCTGTTGTAGTTGTAGCTACGGTTTCAGTGGCAGTTTCGGTAGAAGTAGATAAAGCTGTTTCGGTATTAGTTTCTTCTACAACTGCTTCCTCAACAACTGCTTCAGTAGCAGTTTCGGTAGAAGTGGATAAAGTTGTTTCGGGATTGGTTTCTTCAACAACGGCTTCAGTTGTTACTGATTCAGCAGCTTTTTTAGATCTTAAATCTAAGATATCGCTATTGCCAAGATTTTTGGCACGGATAACGGCAATTTCGTCAGGAGTATATTTTTCAATACCTGTTGAGTCATCCCATGCACTGATAACATAATTTATCACCGCAGAGATTTCATTATCTGATAAATGTTTCCAAGCAGGCATTGCCCCATTATAAGTTTGGCCATTTACATCAATTTCACCCATTAAGCCAAATAAAACGGCAGAAGGTAGGTAGTCACGATTGTTTTTGGCATGGTTAATAGCGCTAGCTGCTAAAGGTGGAAATGCTCCTGGAATGCCAGCACCTGTGGCTTGGTGACAAGAAGCACAATTAGACTTGTAAACATCTTCGCCACTGACCTCAGTATTGCTATCTGTTGTGGATGGGCTCGAGCCTAGATTAGCATTAGCCAAAACTTCATCAAAACCACGTTCCGATACAATATCCATTGCTAAATCAATTGGTATTGCAACCGTACCATCTTCATTATTATGATAGTTATTAAGCTGCTCTTTTGCTGCTTCAACTAATTGCTCTTGTAAGCTTGTATCTAAACTAACAAATTTACCCTGAGGCCTTGCTGAGGCTAGTAATAATATGCCAATAAGAGCAGCTATCATACCTATAGCACTTAATATAAACATAAGACGGGTGGTTTTTGAGCTTATTAAATAGTCTTTAGTTTTAGCCATGGTTTTCTACCTCGATTATACCTTCTAGTCGCGGGTCGTTTATAGGAACTATAGGACGAGACTTTAATTGAAAGATATAGCTAGCAACCCAAATTCCACCTATTCCTAGAAATAGAGCTAAATCTAGCCAGTGAAAAACAAAACCAATTCTTTCAAATGCTGGAATTATGACATAGAAAGTAAATAGTAGTTGAACAAAAAATGCCCAGATAGATACAATTCCTAAAGCACTGCGTTTGCGTTTTACCCAACGAGATATTAATATGGCAAGGGTTGCAAAAAAGCCGAAGAATAATAAGAATAAAGAGACAGATCTCCAAGGCTCTTCAAAACGAACTAAATACCAAGTATTGGTCTCGGTAATATTATTTGACCAAATGATTATTAACTGAGCAAAGTTTACATAAGCCCAAAAAATAATATAAGCCATTAAAAAGTTACCTAAATCTTGCAAGCGTTTTGTTGTTAATAGTTTATCAATAAGCCCTTCTGTTTTGGCAATATATATCAGGCTAATAATTACCAGACTTAAGGTCGAAATTGTTTGAATAGTAATAAACATAGTGCCATAAATACCGCTATACCAGACTGGTGTAATAGACATACCCCAATCAACAGAAGCTAGGGTCATAGTTACAAAGTAAATTATAAACCAAGGTACAGAACTTTTACCCATTCGCAACTGTAGTTTTTTGGCATTCTTTTTATCACTGTCTTGTTGGCTACCTGTTTTAACAAAAAACCAAGCACCCAAAATCCACAAGACAAAATAGATGATAGCCCGAATAATAAACCAAGTCTGGTTTAAATACTCTGCTTTAGCTGCTACCGTAGGATGAATTGCTAAATAATCTGAGCTGAGCCAAGGATAAAGATGGCTCATACCTAATACGATAGGCACAAATAGCAAAGCCATGACTGGTAAAACCATCATTGCAGCCTCTAAAGGGCGACGGATGGTAGCTCCCCAAGAGCCACCAGCTATATGCTGAGTTAGTAAAAGTGGAAAGCCACCAAGTGACAAACCAATCCAAAATAAGTAAGCCAGTAAGTAAGCCTGCATAAAGCTTGTTGTATCATTAAAAGCTCCTAGTGCAGCGGCTAAAAGACCAACTATGCCTATAATTAGAGCTATTAGTTGAATACGGTTAATACTTGAGATAGAAGCACTATTCATTCGCTTGCTCCTTTAAAATTTGATCTAAACTCAGCAGGAATATCTTCCAAATTGGCACGTTGGCTAAATTGGAGGGCCTTAATATATGCTGATATTGCCCAACGGTCTTCTGGTTGAATTCGCGATGCATAGCTAAACATACGCCCAAAACCATTGGTCATTGCTCCATAATAATAGCCAACAGGGGCAGCAACTAAGCGCGGCTCTAAGAAAGATGTTGGTTGGGGCATGCCTTTTTGAACAATTATACCGTCACCAGTGGCTGTGTAGTTATGGCAAGGTGCGCAGTAAATATTAAAACGTTCCTGCCCTCTTAGTAATAACTCTTTAGTTAGGGTGACAGGTAGCTCACTGAGCATGCCGTTATCATCTTGGCCTGTTAGAAATGAGCTATCTAAAGCCCCTCTTTCTCTGGACACAGTACCAGCAATTAATTCACGGTTAGAAGATTGATTAGCAAAATATGGGCTTGCTTCATTGACTTGAAATTTTGGCTGGTCAAACATATTTGCACCGCAAGCACTAATAAAAAAACTAAGAGCTATTAGTAAACCTATTAAGCTTGATTTTTTGATGAAGACTAAGTTCATAGCTCCACCTCTTCAACATAATTAGGATTTAGCGATGCCAAAAAATCTTTAGTTTTATTTAAATTGAATTTCTTGTCTTTTGATTCAATGCATAATACAAACTTGTCACCAGTAATATTTTGAGCTTTTTCCATATTAAATATTGGGTGATAGGGTCTTGGTAGGCCATTGCGACCTAACATAAAAAGCCCAGCTGTAAACGCAGAAAATAAAATCGTAAACTCAAAGGTGATAATCACAAAGTTAGGCCAACTATTCATCGGCTTACCACCTGCATTTAACGGATAGAAGTAAGTGTTTGCATAATACTGCATAAAAAAGCCAGTAAGTGCGCCTATAATAGCCATTCCTAAAACTACCCAGCCAAGGCGTGTTTCTTTTTGTCCCAAGGCATTTGGTAAATCTTCGATAGGGAAGGGCACATAGGCATCCATATTTTTGTATCCAGCAGAATTAGCTTTTTTTGCAGCTTCAATGATTTCTTCTGGAGAATTGAACTCGGCAGCTAATCCAAAAAGCTCTTTGCTCATGAGTGTACCTCGCTATGTCCATGGCTATTATCATGATGAACAAGTTCTTTCATTTCACTACTTGCTATTGCTGGGAACAAGCGAATAAATAGTAGCCATAAGGTAAAGAAAACACCAAAGGTTCCAAAATATAATGACCTATCCCAGAAGGTAGCGTGGAAGTCACCCCAAGATGATGGCATAAAGTCAGTGGTTAAACTTACAATAACGATTACAAAGCGTTCTAACCACATACCAATTGAAACCATTACTGCTATAAAGAACAACCATTTGGTATTTGTACGCACGCTTTTAAACCAAAGTGGTTGAATCATCAAACCATTGAAGAAAATTAGCAACCAAAATGCCCAGCCATGGTCGCCAAAGACTCTACTCCAATAGGTATAACGTTCAAATTCGACACCTGAATACCAACCCATGAAAAGCTCGAGCGCATAGCCATAAAGCACAATCATACCGGTGGCTAGCATCATCTTAGCCGAGTTTTCTAAATGATTCATGGTGATTACATGTTTTAAACCATAAGCTTTGCGCAGTGGTATCATTAAAATAAGCACAAAGGCAAAACCTGCAAAGACCGCACCAGCTACAAAGTATGGTGGTAAAATAGTATTGTTCCACCCAGGTAATTGAGCTACCGAGAAATCAAGGGCAATAGTACTGTGTACAGAAAGTACTAATGGGAATGAAACTGCACCTAATATTAGATAAGCACGGCCATAGCGTTGCCAAGCTTTGGCACTGCCAGTCCAACCTAGGCTTAATAAGCCATAAAACCATTGCATAAAACTACCTTTAGCACGATCACGTAAGCTTGCAAAGTCAGGAATTAAACCAATGTACCAAAATAGTGCAGAAACACTTGCATAGGTACCAATCGCAAATAAATCCCAATCTAATGGGCTTCTAAATTGCGGCCAGAGTCCTTGGGTATTAGGGTATGGGAAAAGCCAATAAAAGACCCAAGGGCGGCCTAGGTGTAAAATCGGGTAAAGACCAGCATTTACTACCGCAAATAGGGTCATAGCTTCTGCCGCACGGTTAATTGAGGTTCGCCATTGTTGCCTAAAGAGCAATAAGACAGCCGAGATAAGAGTACCAGCATGGCCGATACCAATCCACCAAACAAAGTTCACAATTGGATATGCCCAAGCGACAGGTTGGTTATTGCCAAATATGCCAATGCCATGGGTGATTAGCCAGAATACTGAAAATACCCAAAGACCAGCGATTGGCAAGGCGATTGAAAGAGCTATCCACCACCATCTAGGAGTTTTAAACAAGTCTCTTTCTATTGGCTCAGCTATAACATCATCAATACCAGCATAAGTTTGCCCAGGAACAATGACACGAGTTGTTTCTTTAAATTTTGCCATTAGCTATGTTCTCCGGTTTCTTTGGTTAAATTAGGATTAGGGTTAATTAGCTTGGCAATATAAGTAGTACGAGGTTTCAGGTTTAATTCTGGAATTAAACCATAATTTAGAGTACTTGCTTTTGCTAGGCTGACTTGGCTATTTTTATCATTTATATCACCAAAGACAATAGCTTCAGTTGGGCAAGCTGCTTGACAGGCTGTAACTATCTCACCATCATTTATTTTACGAGCTTGGTTTTCAGCGGTGATATAAGCTTCTTGAATACGTTGAGTACAGTAAGTGCATTTTTCCATAACCCCACGGCTACGTACAGTTACATCTGGATTTTGGGCAAGTGACAATTCGGTTTGAGTAGTTGTTAGTTCAGCATATTGTAGATAATTGTAACGACGTACTTTAAATGGGCAGTTATTTGAGCAATAGCGGGTACCAACACAGCGATTATAAACCATGACATTTAGACCTTCGCTATCATGATAAGTAGCCCCGACTGGGCAAACTGGCTCACAAGGAGCGCTTTCGCATTGCATACAATTGATTGGTTGAGTGTAGAACCTAGGATTGTCAATATCGCCACCATAATAGGTATCAACACGTATCCAATGAAGTTCACGACCGGTTTCTACCTCTTTTTTGCCAACGATAGGAATATTATTTTCAGCCTGACAAGCAGCTACACAGGCATTGCAACCAGTACAGACATTCATGTCTATGACCATGCCCCAAGCATAGCTATCATATTCCCAAGCACCCTCATAAATATCACTTTCCTCATGAGGGAATGGATGAATAAAATGCGGATGCTCTGGATTGTGTTTAAAGTCAGCTAGGGTAGAATTTTTAATAATTTCACGGCGCTCGGTTGTACCATCAAATTCAAAGTGCATTTGGGCCGATACTAATTTATGACGGCCTGATGTTTTACTTACAGTAGCATTACTAATATTAAAATCAGATTCACTAGAAAGTAATTTATAAGCGTTTACACCAACACCGTTTGCAATGCGTCCAAGATTTTCACGGCCAAAACCTAAGTTTATAGTGATAGTGTTTTCGGCTTGACCAGGTAAAACCCAAACTGGAGCGGTGATTTCATTAGAATTTGCAGAAATACTGATTAGGTCATGAGTACTTAAATCTAGTTTTTCGGCCATTTTAGGGCTAATATAGGCTGCATTATCCCAAGTGATTTTGGTAATTGGTTTTGGTAATTCTTGCATCCAACCATTGTTAGAATAGCTACCATCTTGTACACTTGGATCTAAACGCAGTGCAATTTCTATGCCTTCTGATTTTAGACTTGATTCTGACGGTAGGCTCGAGCCTAAATTAGGACTAATTGTTTTAGAAGCACTAGCAGAAACTATCCCTTTATAGACAGTATGTTTCCAAAAAGCACTAAAGTCGCTTTCAACTTTATCTTTCCAAGATTTACGGATAATGTCATAAGAGCTAGATTCGCTATCGGCCATAAGAGCTGCTAATACTTCATGGCTAGATTTACCACCATAGAACGGTGAAATAAGTGGCTGCATAATACTAATAGTACCGTCATAGGCTCGAGCATCACTCCAGGTTTCTAAGAAGTGAGCTTCGGGTATATGCCAGTTAACTAGCTTAGAGGTTTCATTACTATATTGACTTAGTTGCAACGATAATGGAACCTTAGCTAAAGCCTCAGCAAATTTAAGATTTGCTGGAGCATTATAGACCGGGTTTGCACCTAATATTAAAAGAGTTTTTACTTTAGAATCATTGATTGCAGTAGTTAATTCAGTAATACTATCAAGTTGATTAACTGGATTTACTTCGACAGATTCTGTATAAATTACTGTTTTGCCAATATTGCCAAGAGCATTATTAATGGCATGAACAATTGCATGTACTTGGGCAGATTGCTCTGGGCCAGCTGTGACAATACTCGCACCTTTATTAGCTTTTAAATCTTCTAAAATACTATTTAATATCTCTTCGCTGCCATGTGGAGCTTCGGTACTTGTATTAAGACCTAAAGCAGCCGCTAATGCAAATGCAAATTTGGCAATTTTTGATGGGTCTAAAGGTAAAATGTGATCAGCAACGGCTGTGGTGATAGTTGGGCTAGACTCGAGCATATACAAACGGTTCATATCATCATTACCGTCACGTACTCGGCGCTTAGCTGAAAAATCTTTGCTATAGCGTAGTTTGGCTATACCAGTACCTAAGAAATCATCATCTAAGGAAACAATTACATTTGCTTTGGAATAATCAAAATAAGTATTTACAATTTCTCCAAAAGCTAATTTAGAACCCTCAAGTGCATTGTCATTGTGCATGACATCATATTGATGCCAGCTTAGCTTAGGATATTTGGCAAATATTTCATTTAACTGGCTAGCTAAGGTAGGTGATGTGACTGTTTGAGTCAAAATATAAAAACCTTCACCATCAGTACCAGCTAGTTCTTCTTCAAGGGCATTGCTAAGGTCTTGCCAGTTTTGAGACTTGCCATTAAATCTTAAATCTTGAGCACGGTCTGGGTCATAAAGGCCCAAAACCTCTGCTTGAGTTGTAGCATCTGTTGCACCTAAGCTTGCCGGATGATCGGGGTTACCCTCTAATTTAGTAGGGCGGCCCTGATGGCTTTCTGCCAAAACGCCTATTGCATAACCACCATGAGTCGCAGCAGTGGCAAAGTACAGTGGTTTACCCGGAATAATTTCTTCTGGTGCTTTTACATAAGGCACTATTTTTTCAGCGGGTTTGACAGGTCTGGCACAAGAGCTAAGACCAGCTAGGGCCAATGATGCTCCTAAAAGCTTAACAAAACCCCGTCTATCAAATTTACTTTCAAGAGGGCTTGCAAAACTAGGAAACTCAGCTGACATAAATTGATTAAATTCATCAGTTTCAGCAACGGCTTCTAGGCTTTTCCAATAGCTTTTACCTTGCTTGCTCTCGAGCTTTTTGCGAATTTCTGATATTTTTAGCTTATCTATCTGTGACATGTTGAGCACTGCGGCAATCTTTCCTCGTTAATATTATATGCCTCTACTAATTCTTTGCCTAACTCATGTTGATTAGTAGGCATTTCGTAAGACATATTAAATACTTCCGATTTTGGACGTACAAATTTTTCTGGACTACGGTGACATTCTAAGCACCAACCCATGCTCATTGGTTCATTTTTCCAAATACCTTCCATTTTATCTATTGCACCGTGGCAGGTGCTGCAACCAATGCCTTTGTTAATATGGGCACTGTGGTCGTAATAGACAAAATCTGGCATGTCATGAACACGCTTCCATTGCAAAGGTAGACCATCACCATTATTGCCCCAGCTTTCAAACAAAGGTTCTAATTGAGGAGCATCCACTCTTATTTGTGAATGGCAGGTCATGCATGTTTCGGTGGGTGGAATATTAGGAGTGCTTGAAACTTCTACTGAAGTATGGCAGTAGCGGCAATCAAGCCCTAATTGACTAGTATGTAATGCATGAGAATAATCAATGGGTTGTTTAATAGGTACTCCTACCATATTATTATTGACTCTAGCAAAATAAGTTAAAGCACTAACGAAGAGAGTCATAAAAACAATCCCTCCCCAGATTAACCATTTAGCAAATGCATTGGAGTTTGGTGGAAAATAATTCGCCATTAAGTTTTAACCAACTTCCCTTTGTGAATTATTAATGAATTATTTGGGCAACAAAAAATTTGTAGCCTAACCAATAAATTGATTATGACCACCTCCTAGGTCGTATTTAATTTATCTCAAACATATGGACATTTTCTATAAAAAACGTCAGCATAATAAACCTTACCAATTTATCACGAAACTTTCACCCCCCCATGAGGACAATTGTCCTATTAAATCGCTCACAATTAGCAGGTTTATGTAAGATGCGCTCAGATTTAATTAGGAGTTAGAAAGAATTTGCAGAAAAATAGAAACCTAGCTTGGTAATATTTATTTATGGGTCATGCAAGCACCCGAGAATTTTTAAAATAAATTTTTAATTTTTTTTACGTTAATTAGTCAAAGTTGATAATTAAGGCAGGCAACAGTTTTTCTTTACGAAGCCAATTGTGTTTGTCTGCATAATCCATCATTTCTTGAATTCTGATTTTAGATATTGGATGTGAGCGAGTATAACGCTCTAGCAAAGTACTATTTTCATTTTCAGCTAGTTTTTTAAATAGCTCGGTAGAACCAGATACATTGCCATATTGAGCTTGGACAAGCTCGAGCCCAAACCTATCAGCCCGTGCTTCATCTCGGCGACTATAGCTACTAACTGATAAGGTAGAAACAACACTATTTAATGCTTTGCTACTTTGTCCACCCACAATTCCTAATACTAAGCTGCTTAGTAATCCTCTTCCTAAACCTTTTAAATGATCACGATTATGAAAATGTCCAATTTCATGAGCCAAAACAAACGCAAGTTCATTTTCACTGTCAACAATATCTAATAGCCCCGAGCTAACAATTATTGTGCCACCTGGCAAAGCCATGGCGTTGATTTCATTGGAATCTAAAATACCAACAGAAAAATCATAAGGATTTTGAGGCCAATGCTTGGCAAGCTTATCAACCAAAGCTTTTAATTCACTACTTGGGCTTACTTTACCTAAACCAAAAAAGTTTTCATTAGTAGAATCGGGTTTTAAGCCAGAAAAAATACGCTTTTCAGTTTTTAAAGGTACAAGCGGAGCAACAATATTTGCAAAGCTAGATGCCAAAATAAGCAAAACTGCTAAGAAAATACTAAAACCTATTATTAAAGTTGTAAATTCTTTTAAGGGGTGAACTTTGGATACGTTGACAGTTTCATCTGCTAGTTTTGCTTTAAACTTCATTTTAATCTCCTAACAGTTGGTTTTGCAAATTAAAGGTTTTATAAATTCAGAAATAAAATCTTAGAGAAATGATTTCTATTATATTAAGGACTATTGAATTAAGGGCTCTGGAATAGGTATTTTTACATCAGTATTGTCATTGTTTAAATTTATTTTAATTGCTGTGCCATAAGCAAGTATTTCTACCCCAGCGGTTTGCTTTGGAGTTAGGCTATTAGCTATTTGGCTAGTCTCGAGCCTAAGGTTAATTATAGCATTGTAACCCCTAGCTCTGGCCTTTTCTTTTAAACGTAGAATTGCTTCGCGGCGAGCTCTATCTAATAAAGGCTCATAAGTAACAATATTACCCCCAAATACTTTGCGTAAATTAGCTACAAAACGTTTAAAGTAATCTAAAGAAATAACAACATTAGATGTGACTAAGCGAGCCTCAGAAGCATTCCAATCGTAAGGGATATTCTCAAAATTAGTTGTTAACATATCTTTAAACTTTGTTTCCCGCATTTTGATTTTTTTATAATGCCTTCGCTCAATTAAGTTACCTGTTACAAAGGTAAGTAGTAACATAATTAGTGTGGCAATTAATTGAGCCATTTATTTACTCAACTCTTACAGCAGTGCCATAAGCAAATAGTTCAGCGGCACCTTGAGCTATGCTACTGGTAGAAAACCTGACATTAATAACTCCATTGGCACCCATGCCTTTTGCCTGAGACAGCATACGGCTAATTGCTTCTTGGCGGGCTTCTTGCAATAATTCAGTATAGTTTTTTAGCTCTCCACCAACTATATTTTTAAAACTGGCTAAAATATCTTTACCAACGTGCTTGGCCCGAACGGTGCTACCTGTAACTACTCCATAAAACTCTACAATTGTTTTTCCTGGGATTGATTCTGTGTTACTTACTAAAAATTCATTCATAATATTCTCCTATTTTTATATAGTAATAGATAACGTTTGAATTTATATTAGCACTATTGCTTATAACTTTTATAAGAAATTTATCAGGCTCGAGCTATTTTTAAATTTGATTAGTGGATTGGCTCGAGCTTAACCAAATCATATATCTCAGAAACAACCTCTTGCTGGCAAAGCGATGTTCCGGGGCTAGTAGCGGTAGCAGTGCCACAAGCAACTGCAAGTTTTAATACATCATCTAAAGTTTTATTTTCTGCAATTGCTACCAAAGCCCCAGCTAATAATGAGTCACCAGCACCAACGGCAGAGTCAACTGCTACTTTTGGTGCTTTAGCCAACCAAGATTGTTCTTTAGAAATTAAAATTGCACCCTTTGATCCAAGGCTACATAAAACTATTTCTACTTTTTCTAAGAGTTCTTGAGAGGCGTTAATAGCATCAGAAAAGTTTTTGATAGTTGTATTTGTAAGACGTTCTAGCTCATGCTGATTAGGTTTTATCAAATAGACTTTATCTTCTACCGCTTTTCTTAAGCTTTCGTTGTCAGCATCAACCACAACTTTTATGCCCTCAGCTACTGCACGCTTAGTAATTTGGCTATAAAACTTAGAATCCATACCCTTTAACAAACTACCACCCAAAGCTAAAAAATCTGGAGCTTTTAAATTAAATATATTATTTCTTAGTGCCTCTATCTCAGCTTTATTAACTCTAGAACCAGGAGCAGATATTCTTATTTGTTTATTGGCACTGTCTTGAATTATAGTATTAGTCCTTGTGCTTGAGCCTAACTTATTAAACCAAGTTCTAACTCCCTCTGCTTTTAGAATATCCTCAATTTCATCACCTGAACGGCCTCCTATAAAGCCCATTGCAACCGTTGGGTGATTTAATCTTGCTGCTACTCGTGACAGATTTATACCTTTGCCACCGGCATCACGCATGACTTTGGTTGCTCTTACAGAATCATCAAATTTAATCTTGTCAACTAAATAGCTTAAGTCTAAAGCTGGATTAGGAGTAATTGTATGTATCATAGCTAATATTCTATTGCTATTAGCTAGATTTGTCTATTGCTTCTCTTTTCATTTCACCCCATTTGCCCTTTTTTTGCCATACTTGAAAGCTGCCTTTTAAGCGCTCAAAAGAAATTAATTGCCTATAACCAAAATTTTCTAAAAGACTTGTAAACATTAATACTAATCTAGATCTTAAGTCGGCGTAGCGATTTGGCATAAATACCTCTATTGTAAAAGCAGTTAATGATGACAAGCTGCCACCAAAAATTGCTAAAGCAATAAATAACAGGGCAAATTCTTTGTTTAAAGTGCCAGTTAGCCAGAAAAATACGGTTAAAAAATAGCCTAAAATTTCGATTATTGGGGTTAATGCCTCAAAAAACCAAAAATACGGCATAGCAATTAAACCAATACGACCATATTTAGGATTTAAAAACATTTTATGATGATTTATCAAGGTTTCTATTAATCCACGCTGCCAACGATTGCGCTGCTTTAAAAGAGTTTTCCAGTCATTGGGTACCTGCGTCCAACAAACAGAATCCATAGAATATCTAATGCTATAGGGGGTATTTGTTTCATATGCCCAACGATGCAAGCGAACAACTAGCTCCATATCTTCACCAACTGTATCGTTGCGATAACCGCCCATCTCTATTACAGGATTGCGTTTAAAGATACCAAAAGCTCCTGAGATAATAAGCTGCATATTGAAATGGCTAAGCGAGGCACGTCCTATATAAAACGCCCGTATGTATTCAATAACTTGAAATCGTTCTATCCATCTTTTGGGGTTCTTTAACGATACAACTTTGCTATTTTCCAACTTAGCATTATTCAAAACACGTATTGTGCCACCAATTGCAATCATCTCATCTTCTTCCTTAAATCTTCTAGTCATTCGCAAAAGTGCATCTGCATCTAATAAGCTATCAGCATCTACGGCGGTAAAAATAGATTTTCTGGCATATGCCAGCCCAACATTTAAGGCATATGCTTTACCACCATTTTCTTTATCTATTACAGTTAAGTTAGGGTAACGTAGCGAGCGGTATACTTCTATAACTTTTGCCGTTTTTGTAAAGCTGCGTCCATAGTGGGTTGTTGGTACTAAGTCAAACTCTTCTTTTATAATTTCAATAGTTTTATCTGAGCTGCCATCATTAATGACAACTATCTCAAAATCTGGATAATGCAGGCTTAAAAATGAGCGCAAAGAGGTAACGATGGTGGCCTCTTCATTGTAAGCAGGAACTAAAATTGAAATTGGAATTACAAAATTGTACTTTAGTTGATATTCTAAAGTTTGTTTGCCACCTTGGCGTAACATTCTTCTTAGGTACTGTACTGCAATTAAGCCAGAATAAGCAAAAGAAAGTTGCAAAACACTAAAATACAGCAAAAATAATATTTGTGCTAATAGGCCGAGGTTTTTTATAATATCTTGCATAATTAATTAAAAAAATGTGAAGCGATATCTCTAGCATAAGAGTCACTGTGGTTGCTGGCTACTTCTTTTAGCAAGCTTTGACCATGATGACCTTTTTGAGCTAATATTGAAGCAGCATTAAATCTTACCCACCAAGCATCATCAGAGATTGCTTCTACTAAATAACCATCAATTTGCTTACTTAATACGCCAATTGATGCCTTAACGGCCTGATTTCTAACAAACCAGTTAGGGCTTTTTAAGGCTTTATATACTTCACTGTAAGCATGTGCAGGTACATAGCGCATATTTGCTAATGCTTTTAGGGCAGTGGCTGTTATTTCTGGATTATAGGTGCTTAGCTAGGGGATACACCAGTCTGCCCATTGTAAATTAGCAAAATGACCGATTGCACTAAGACTAGCTTGTATTTGCTTTTGTCTGACATTTGGCCTACTCAAATAATAAAGAGGTCCTTCTGCATTATTACCCAATAGTACTAATGCTTCTTCTATAATTCCCATTGAAAACCTATCTGAATCAATTATAGGGATAAAAATTTCAATTATTTTTTCTTTATCTAGGTCTACTTTTGAATATGTTTTTGCAAGAGCAAAAAATGCTAAAATCGAGATTTCACGTACGGAGCTTTTTATCTCTTTTTGAAGTATTGCAGTGTTGCTAATATCGGATATCGTTGCTAAATGCTCGAGTACTTGAGCTTTGGATTCAGAGAGATTGGATCGCCTTAATATTTTTAAGTCATTTTTCCATAAACCACTGACAAGGTAGATTTCTTTAAACTTGTCTTGATAATCTAAAGAAATATTTTCAGCCATTTCAACAAGAGCGTCAACGGCAATAGTATCTTTTGTTAGAGGTATAGCAGCAGAATTCCATAATACATCATTCCAGATTTCCAACCACTTATCTTTGTTGCTTTGATACCTTAGACGTTGCTTATCCGTACCAAGATAGTGCAATATTTGAAAAAAGACCAAATTAAATAAAAATATTGAAATTGAAATCACTGCAATTAAAATAATTGAAATGATTTTGCCGTTTTTAATATCCACGAATAGATTTAGGGCTAAAGTAGTAGTTACTACTAGCAATGAAAGGCTGAGGACCAGGAAGCCAATAAAGCTCAGAAGGCTGATTGTTCTAACTGCTATCCGTTGCCACACAGGCATAAGATAACCTAGATTTTTGCTGCTTTACTGTAAATCTTTCCCATTAGTAAATATTTATATTTTTCTCTACCTATTATTTATAATTGTTAATTAAAACTGCTAAAGGTTAAATATTTAATTATCAGATTCCAAATTATTTTATTTCTCGCTCTTAATTAGTCTTTCGATGCGCACAATTAGTTCTTTTGGGTCAAAAGGTTTAGTTATATAGTCAGAAGCACCTGATTCTAGACCTCTTACAACATTGTGGCTTTGGGAAAGCGCTGAAATAATAATAATTGGTATGTCATTTTCTTCTGGTAAAGCATTTAATATATCAAAACCAGAGCCACCAGGTAGATTTAAATCTAACAAGATTAAATCAAAACTTTTTAATTCTAGAGCAATAATTTTCTGGGCATTTTGAATGGTTTCGGCTATTTTAATGCTATAACCATAGCCCGAGAGTACATATTTTAAAAGAGTGTTTATAGCATGGTTATCTTCTACTAATAAAATGGATTTTGTTTTTTCTTTAGTTGCTTGAATTTTTTCACTAGCTAAGCTAGAAACCATAGTAACCCTTTGAAAAGACAACGCTTCAGAAATAATAACTTGCTCAAACAAAATGAGCCTTTTAGGCTATAGAGTATAGGCTTAGCCCTCTTACATTTTTATTACAGGAACTTAATCTATAATCATAATTTGAGCTTTAGAGCTTACTTTGGCATAATTAGCATTAGGTTTTTTCCAGGCGATAGCCATTTGGGCAGTATTAAAAGCCACTATTATTTGTTTTTGATACAGGCAAATAATTCCACCTTCACCATTAAATCGTTTTACATCATTTAAGACTTTGGTCATGGCTTCTTTAGGTTTTTGAAATTCTAGCCGAATTGAGAGCTCTTTGGCAGTTACTGCAGTTATAAATGCTTCACCCTCACCAGTACAGGATATTGCCATTTCTGTTGTGGCATAAGTACCAGCACCAATTATTGGTGTATCACCAACTCGACCAGGCATTTTTCCTAGTCTTCCACCCGTACTTGTTGCTGCTGCAAAATTTCCATCTTTGTCTAGGGCTACGGCTCCTACTGTATTTGAGCCAGTCTCATTAGTTTTTTTCCAACGTTCAAGTGCCTTTAAAGTTCTAGGAGTAAGAAGTTCGGAGTTTTCTATTGGTTTATCAACCAAGGCCTCTGCTCCAGCAGCAACTAATAAGATGGTTTCGGTTTCAGCCATTACTTTTTGGGCAATTAGAATTGGATTTAGGGTATTTTTTATTGCTGCGACTGCACCACAAGAACCGTTACCAAGCATAATAGCTGCGTCAGATTCTACAACTCCGTCACGATTTATTGCGCCGCCCTTTCCTGCATTAAAAGCATGCTTATTATTTTCCATATTTACTACCGCCGCCAAGACCGCTTGCTGGGCAGATTGATTAGACTCGAGCCTGTCGTAAGCAATATCTCTAGCTTTTATTAAACCTTTAAGATAAGCTTCCCTATCTTCAAGACGTATATTCCCTGCACCGCCATGTAATACAATTATTGGCTCCATTTTTTCCTCCTAGATATAAGCAAATTATAAAGCTAATATTTAAAATGAATTGTTTCTGGGTTTAAAATTTTTTGCTGCATTTCTGCTTACTTTAGCTCTCATCACTGCAAGTTAGTATGTTGTAAATGCGTTTGCTGTTATTTTATTTAATTCTATTATCTTTTCAAGGTTTTGTAGGAGCGTTATTAGCTCCGTTGCCTGGGGTGGATTTTTTTCTACTAATTGCGCTGACCTTAATAAGGCGTTTAAAGGCATGGCAGTTAATCTTGGTTGGGTATTCAATTGGCTTGCTTCAAGATTTAATTGGGCATGGGATTTTTGGTTTGCATGCTTTTGCTTTGGCAGTTGCTATTTTTATGGCTCTGCTTATAAAAGGGCAATTTAGTCAAGGGTTTTTATCTCAGCTAATATTAATAATAACGGCATTATTTGGTAAATGGCTAGCAATTTTGGCAATAGTCTATTGGTTAAATCCGGGTCTTGAATCTCTGCAAGGTATTCAAAGAGTTGTGCCTTATGAACTAATATTTACACTACTGCTTGGGATTTTGATACTTCCTTGGTCAGAATCATTAATGCAAAAAGCTCTTTTAGCAAAGGAGCGATAAAGTGCTTTCACGCTTGAGGTTGGTACTGGCTTTTATTTTTGCTTTATTTACAATTTTTATAGGGCGACTTATATTTTTACAAATTGTATCTGCTGAGGATTTGCTCGAGCAATCTCGAGAGAATATAAAAGTAGAGCGTAGGATTTCACCATTGCGTGGACGAATATTAGCTCAAGACGGTACAATTTTAGCTGATAATAGAATCGCATCTGATTTAATGTACTTTGGTGGTGAGATTGGACACTGGGAAAAAATAAGCTATCTTCTAAATCTGGATTCTGAACCAAAACAGCCCGACTTTTCTGACCCAATTCAAAGAAAACAAGGCCTTGCTCTTGCCGAAAATATTCCTGATAATTTAGTGCCAGCTATTGAAGAGTTAGTTGCTGGGCAAAACAATTTATATTTGCGCCGCCGTTTAGAGCGGGTTTATCCAACTAGTTTGGCGGCCCATGTGGTTGGTTACACCAAAGAATCATTAGGGAGATATGCCAACTATGCCCTTGATGAGTTAGTTGGTGAATCTGGTATTGAGTCTAGCTTTCAGAGAATATTATTTGGTCAACCAGGAACTAAGGATGTAAAAGTAGATAATAGAGGAGTTGTTTTAGATACCGTACAATTTAGCCCAGCTAAACCAGGTAAAGATATTGTTTTGACCATAGATCCCAAAATCCAAAAACTTGCTGAAGATGTTTTGAAAAAGGGATTAGCTTATGTTAATGATAGAAGGCTAGAAACAGAGCTGGATTTTGAAGCTGTATTGCGTGGTGCAGTTATTGTTTTGGACCCCAATAGCGGAGAAGTATTAGCAATGGCTAGTAACCCAAGTTATGATCAAAATATCTTTACCAAAAGACCAAGTGATATAGAAAAAGTCTCTGAACTGCTGAGTGACACCCAGTATATGCCTTTGCAAAATAGGGCAGTACAGTCTTATCCGCCTGCTTCAACTTTTAAATTAATTACAAGTTCAACTCTCTTAGAGAGTGGCTATGTTAGCCCAAGTAAAAAGTATTTTTGCTCTGCATCTTTGAAATTTGGTGGCATAACCTGGCAAAATTGGTCTTATCCATATTCACGTGGTAACTATGATGTAACAGAAGCAATTGGTGACAGTTGCAATACGTTTTTTTGGTATGCAGCTATTGACACTCCAGATTTTAAACAAGGTTGGGCGCCATACATTCAAGATTTAACTGACCGCGCCTTTGAATTTGGCTATGGCAAAAGGCTTGGTATTGGTTTAGGAGAAGAAAAATCTGGCCGAATTCCCACTGAAGCTTGGAAAGCTGATTATTTTAGTGAACCTTGGTACCCTGGTGATAGTTTAAATACCTCAATAGGTCAAGGTAATGTTTTAGCAACGCCTATTCAAGTGGCGCAACTTATTGAAACAATTGCAATGGACGGGCAGCAATTCAAACCTCATCTAGTAAAGTCGATTGGTGATGAAATTAATCCAATTGAATCTAAACAAATACCTGGTAGCCATTGGTCAACGCTAAAAATAGGCATGCGCAAAATGATTACTGATCACGGCTCGAGCATATTGCTAGGACCTGCAGCTAAGTTTCCTATCGAAATTGCTGGTAAAACGGGAACTGCTCAAAACCCTCGTGGTGATGGCTATGACCATGCTTGGTTTGCCGGCTTTGCTCCATTGGTAAATCCAGAGATTGTTTTTGTTGTTTTTATAGAATATGGTGATAATAGTTCAAAGGTAGCAGTACCTATGGCAAGAGATTTTTTTAAAGCCTATTTTGGAGTTGAGGAATGAAAATAAAAGGAATTCGTAATGGCATGATGCTTAGTTTAGAAGCTGCTGATACTGTAGAAGTTATAGAGAATATTTCTGAAATCAATGATGAAGTCTTTGCTTCTAAGGTAAGCATAGAGTTGTTAGACAAAATATCTTGGCCTATTATTGAAAAACTAATTTCTTGTATTAAAGAAGCCAATGGAGAGCTAGTAGAAATTAAACCTTCTAAAATAGCAACTAAGCCGCGGGGAGAAACAATTGTATTGGAGCGTACTATTAGGAGTGGGGCAATAATTGAATCAACAGGTAGTATTATTATTTTAGGTGATGTTAATTCTGGAGCAGAGCTAATAGCGGAAGATGATATTTTTGTGATTGGTACCTTAAGAGGCTTAGCTCATGCGGGAGTTAACGGAAATACTAAGGCTACAGTTTGGTCTAAGCAAATTCTTTCACCACAGTTACGTATTGCTGATGCTGTAGCACAAGCCGACGGTAGCCAGGGAGATACTAGTCAGGCAGAAATTGCTTTTTTACATGAGGGGCAAATAGCTATAAAAGCGTGGAAGTGATTGATGCTGTAGGTTTTGTTTGTTAACAAATAAAGTTTAAACCTATTTTATTTTTATATACTGCTTTCTTGTCCTTAAACCTATTTGGTTTTTGATTTGCTGCATTGTGATATTGATTATCAACCACTAGGCTTGACCCATGAAAGTGCAATAATTTGCGAATAAAATTTAGCAATTAAATTAATAAACCAAGATGCATTAAGATGCATTTAAGTGCTTTGCTGATGGTATAGTATGTTAATTCATTAGCTTAAACGGAGGTAAAAATGAAAGAAGCTGTAATAGTAACTGCAATTAGAACAGCTGTTGCCAGAGCCCATAAAGGCATGCTAAAAGATACTCGCCCTGATGATTTGGCAGCTATTGTATTAAAAGAGGCAGTAGCTAGAACCACTGGACTAGATGCAAATAAAATTGATGATGTCTTATTAGGCAATGCTCACCCAGAGGCTGAAGCTGGTTACAATGTTGCCCGTTTGGCAGTGCAATTGGCTGATTTACCAGATTCTATAGCTGGGGCAACCATTAATCGTTTTTGTGCTAGTGGCTTGCAAACTATTGTGCAGGCATCGCACAGTATTAGCTTAGCTATGAATGATATTGTCTTGGCTGGTGGAACCGATTGTACTAGCCGTGTTCCAATGGGTGGTTTTTCTATTAAAAAAACCTTTAATCCTAGGCTTGCTAAAACTGCTGCTTATATTGGTATGGGTGATACTGCTGAGAATGTTGCTCGTAAATATGGTATTAGCCGCGAGCAGCAAGATCAATTTGCCTATAATTCACATCAAAAAGCCCTAAAAGCATGGGATGATGGTAAATTTGACAATCATGTAATACCAGTTAATACCAAAGTCCAAGATGAAGAAGAAAACTGGCATGAGGTAGTTTTTGCTAAAGATGAAGGCCCACGTAGAGGAACAAGCGTAGAAAAATTAGCCCAATTAAGAACTGTCTTTGCAGAGGATGAGGCTGCTACGGTTACAGCAGGAAACTCGAGTCCACTCAATGATGGCGCTGCAGTAACCGTACTAATGGAAGCAGAGCAGGCTAAAGAATTAGGCTTAAAACCACTAGCCAAGCTAGTGCAAGCAGTAGTAATTGGCGTGGACCCCGCTTATATGGGTATAGGCCCTGTTCCTGCAATTAGAAAGTTACTTGATAAAGTTTCTATGACAGTAGATGATATAGATCTTTTTGAAATTAATGAAGCCTTTGCTTCGCAAGCTTATTATTCTCAGCATGAACTAGGCATTCCTGACAATAAATTAAATGTCAATGGTGGTGCTATAGCCATTGGCCATCCATTGGGTGCAACAGGTGCAAGAATAGCTGCTGATTTATTTGCAGAGATGAACCGTGAGCAAAAAGAATATGGGATTATTTCTATGTGTGTTGGTGGTGGTCAAGGAATGGCAGCATTATTTAAATTGCCCTAATTTTTGCAAATTATATTTTTGCTAGTAATTTAAAAAATATCAAGAACACAGCATTTACAAAAAGGATGCTGGCCCAATAAAAATACTAGCAGGCCCGTGCAAATAGAGCCTAAGAGTTTTAGAGTCTTTTTATATTTTAGAACAATAAGAAGACTCTAATTTTTTAATTACTCTTTATTAGTTTTCTCTCTGTTAAACTAAATAGCGTGAAGCGTTTGTTTTTATTATTGTTTGTTAGCTCTTTGCTCAGCTCTTGCTTGCCAAGAACTGAGCAATTACGGGTAGAACCCAAAGTCGATATAATTCCATTAGTATTTAGCCTGCAACCTGAAGCTACAATAATCGAGAGTTTTGACCCACCTGGGGCTGGTTCTCAGCTTGATTTAAAGCTTGGTATATTAATTAAAAACCCTAATTCTTTTGCTATTAATTTAAGAAAGCTCAATTATCAATTAGCATTAGCTGGTACAAGAATAGAGACAAATGAGCTCGAGCCTAACTACTACATACGTGCTTATGGTGAAGTGCCTATTAGTATCCAAGTTAAAGCATCAGTAGAGGGTAAGTCTAAGTTAATAAAAGCTATTGCTCGAGCCTTTACGGGTGTAAATATAGACTTTAGCTTAGATGGCCAGACTGTTTTTGAATCATTAACTCATGAGTTTAAATCTAGCCCAGAGACCTTAGTTAGTGGGAAAATTGCCGTAAGAAATGAAGTTTTATTACCGCTAATGAGCGTGAATACTGTTGAAACAAGTATTTATTTGTTAAGGGCAGATGCGCCAGTTATAAAGGTAAATATCTGGGCTCAAAACCCAGGTGAAGTTGGCTACTTTATTTATGGCCAAGAGGTCAACTTAAACCTAGATGGTGAAATTTTAATGTCTCAAGATATAGCTCTTAACGCCTTGCCTGCTAATCAAGTGACTAATATCGAAATATTCTTTTATCCTGATATGGACTATGTTTCAGAAAGCTTAAAAGAAAAAATAAATGCCGCTTTGGCAGGCACAGACATGGCATTTTCTTTAACAGGCGATATTTTAATTGATGTTTTAGGTATTGATACCTATAGAGCTGCTGACGGGTGGAATGTTTATGGTACTGTTTCTAAGTCTAGCTCGAGCCCGTAGTTAATATAGCCAAATTGTTTAAGCTTGGCTGACTACATGTTATAGTTTTGCCCATATGGCAAAAATTCTTATTACAGATAATATTCAATTAGGTGATTATGATTTCCCAGATATGGAAATTGATAATCGGGCAGGTATCGAACGAGAAGAATTGTTAGATATTGCAAAAAACTACGATGCACTAATTACTCGTAGCAGAACTACAGTTGATTCAAATTTGATATTGGCAGCAAAGAATATGCGCATTTTGGGCAGGGCTGGGGTTGGTGTTGATAATATTGATATCGATACAGCCAGTAGGCAAGGTGTTGTTATATTAAACGCTCCAGAGGCTAATAATATTTCAGCAGCAGAATTGGCAATTGGTTTAATGTTAAGCGCCGCTAGGGGTATTTCACGCTCAGATAGCCAAGTTAGAGCAGGGATTTGGGATAGAAAATATTTAGGACAAGAACTTAATGGAGCCAGAATAGGCATAATTGGTTTAGGTCGAATTGGCTCTTTGGTAGCTAAAAGAGCCAATGGTTTGGGTATGAAAGTTATGGCCTATGACCCATATATTTCACGCCATAGGGCTGATAGTTTAAAAGTTGAGTTATTTGACGATTTATTAGCAATGCTAAAAAAATCTCAATTTTTAACGGTTCATACACCGCTTACTGACGAAACTAAAGGCATGATTGATTTGAATGAGCTCGAGCATCTCCCTATGAATGCAATAGTAGTTAATGCTGCAAGAGGTGGGATAATAGTAGAAAATGCTTTACTAGAAGTACTTAAAAGCAAAAAGATATTTGCGGCAGGGCTTGATGTGTTTGTGCTCGAGCCTCCTAGCATAGAGCACCCATTACTACAACTAGACAATATTGTTTTTACGGCTCACTTAGGGGCAAATACCGCCCAAGCTCAGGCCAGAGTTGGCTCAGAGATACTCGAGCGAACTGTCATGGCTCTAAGGGGTGACTTTTCTCGGGGGGCAGTCAATGCTCCAGCCTTGGACCCAGCAGTGGTAGAGGCCTTGGGTGAGTATTTAAATTTGGGTGAAATCTTGGGTAAAATTGTTTCTCAGCTTGCAAAAGGGAGAGTACGTGAATTAAAAATAGAATTTGCCGGTGAATTTGATATAGACCCAGAGCCAATAGTTACAGCAGTAGCCAAAGGCTATTTGGACCCTATTTTAGATGAAAAGGCAAATTATATAAATGCCACTGCAATTCTTAAAGATCGTGATGTCCGTGTTTCTAAAATTATCGCATCACGTTCAAAGGATTATATTAGCCATATTTTAGTAAAAGCTTCGGGTAAAGATTTTGAAACTACTGTAGCTGGTACGGTAATGGTTAATAAACCAAGAATTGTTAGTATTAATAATTTGCCCATAGAAATTATTCCAGAAGGCACAATGTTAGTATGCTCAAATTATGATAGACCAGGGGCTATCGGTAAAATTGGTAGCTATCTGGGTAAAGCTAATATAAATATTTCTAGTATGCAACTTGCGAGAGTAAGTGCAGATGATTTAGCAATGTTTGTATTAACTTTGGATAAAGTTCCAAATGAGCAAACAATTAACGATTTAAGAGCAATGCAAGATGTGATTCATAGCTTAGACGTGGTTAAGTTATGAACATTTTATTGCAAAGAATATTATAGCCGTGAATAAAAAACGCCTTTTTGCCCCAGGGCCTGTAGAAGTGCCAGCAGCCGTATTAAAAGCAATGGCTGAGCCTGTAATTCATCATCGTACTGATGAATTTAAAGAGCTATTTGCTAAAACTAAAGTAAAATTAGCTAAGGTTTTTTGTGTTGATGATGAGGTAATTATTTTGTCGGCATCTGGTAGTGCGGCTTTTGAAGCTGGTTTTTTGGCAACAGTTCCAAAAAATTCTAAAGTATTGGCCATTAATGCTGGTAAATTTGGAGAACGCTGGGCTGAGCTTGCTCGCAAATATGGCTATAAGCTTATAGAAATGAAAATAACTTGGGGCAAAACGCTGAACTTTGAAGAATTAAGAAATATTCTAAAACTACACCCAGATATTAAAGCAGTAATGACAACCCACTCAGAAACCTCTACAGGGGTTTTGCACGATGTTAAAACTATCGCTCAAATCACAAGGCAAGAAATACCAACAGCACTTTTGATAGTTGATGCAGTGAGCAGCCTAGCAGCAGCCGAGTTACGCCCACAAGAATGGGCTTTGGATGTTGTCTCGGCTGGTTCACAAAAGGGTCTAATGTTGCCCCCAGGGCTGGCTTTTGTTTGGTTATCAGAACGGGCTTGGGCAAGTGATATAAATTTAAATCCAAGTTTCTATTTAGATATTCGAAAAGAAAGAATTGCTCAGCAAAAGAATTCTACTGCCTATACTAGCCCAGTAAATTTAATTTATGCTCTAAATGCTAGTTTAGATATTATTTTAGAACAAGGTTTAGAAAAAATTTGGCAAAATAGAGCAAGCTATACCGAGGCAATTTTACAATCTGCTGAAGCTATGGGCTGTACAAGATTTGCCCAAAGAGTATCGCCAGCCGTAGCAGCTTTGCGTACCCCAAGTGGGATTTTGGCAGCTGATCTTGTGGCAGCTTTTGCTAAACGAGGCTTGCGAATAGCAGGTGGACAAGACCATGTCAAAGAATTTTTGTTTCGACCTGCTGTGCTTGGTTTTGGTGATAAATATGATGTTATCATTGTTGTAGCCGTACTAGAAGAGGTCTTGCGTGAATTGGGTCAAGACATTCCTTATGCTAAAGCGGTTGCTATTGCAATGGAAATTTTAGAATAATATTTATAATTCTTTTAAAATATTCTACTCATGCTACAATCTTTGCCAATGATTAATAAAAATACAGGTTCAGAAACTGATAATATGGAAGAGAGCATACCAAAGATATTGATTGTAGACCTTGGTTCTCAATATACCCAAGTAATTGCCAGAAGCTTGCGAGAGCTTGGCTACCGTAGTGCCATACTTACGGATAAACGAGCAGAGCAATGGCTGACTTTGCATAGACCAGAAGCAATTATTCTTTCTGGTGGCCATGCTAGCGTTAGTGACTTTGAGGCTCCCAAACCACCTACTAATGTTTGGGAGCAAGATCTACCAGTTTTGGGTATTTGTTATGGCATGCAATATATGGTGCAACATTTTGGGGGTCTAGTTAAACATAAGCGTGGCCATGCTGAGTATGGACCTGCAAGTATCAATGTTGATGATAGTGACGGGCTTTTTATTAGTTTAGATAAGAGGGAAAAAGTTTGGGCAAGCCATGGCGATACGGTACAAGAATTACCTGAGGGTTTTAAGGCAATAGCTGGTTCAGATGCTTACCAAAATGCTGCGATTTCTAATGAGGAGCGTAAGCTATGGGGTGTGCAATTTCATCCGGAGGTTAGCCACACGCCTAACGGCAAAAAAATATTGAAGAATTTCATTGCTTCTATTGCCAATATAAAAGAAGATTGGGAGCCCGTAGATATTATTGAACAGATACAAAGAGAAACCAGAGAGGGCTTTTCTGATAAGAAAACTATAATTGGTTTTAGTGGCGGGGTAGATTCTACAACACTTACGGCCATTTTAGCACCTGTACTAGCTAAAAATTTATTGGCAGTATGTATTGATGCTGGGCAATTTAGATTGAATGAGCTCGAGCAAATCCAAAATACTATCAATGCTATCGGGGTGCAGTTAAAAATAATTGATGCAGAAGAAGAGCTATTAGAAAAGCTAAAAGGCATAACAGATGCCCAGAAAAAGCGGTCTGTATTCAGAGAAGTTTATAAAGCAGCTTTTGATAAATCTATAGCTGAATTTGGGGCAGAGATAATTGCTCAAGGCTCGCTGGCTACCGACTTTATAGAATCGGGTGCAATAGGCGGAGGTGAAGTAATAAAAACCCACCATAATATCGGCTTAGACTTTGTCAGCGAAGAGAGGCATCCATTTAGGAATTTATTTAAGTACGAAGTGCGGGCTTTAGCCAAAGAAATCGGCCTACCTGATTATCTTGTAAGCCGAGAACCATTTCCTGGTCCAGGCTTGATTTTACGAGTTGTTGGGGCTGATGTTAGCAAAGAACGTTTAGATATTGTGCGTTTTGCAGACAAAACGGTTAGAGATATTTTGGAAAAACATGATTTATTAAATGCAGAGACCCTATCGCAATTAGTTGTTTATATGTTGGCTGGTTCGCCAGTGGTGGGGGTAAAAGGTGATGCCAGAGTTTATGATGCACCAATTGTAGTACGTGCCTTAAAAACTGTAGATTTTATGACTGGTGATGGTGTGCAATTTCCGGCTGAGTTGCGTCTAGAAATGACTTTGACGCTTACAAAACACCCACATATTTCACGGGTATTATTTGATGAAACGCCTAAACCACCTGCTACAACTGAGCCTGAGTAGAGATTTGAAATTTTGAACGCCTAGATTAAATAGCTATCGGATTTGCTCGAGCTTATTCTCCAGAACCACTTTGGAAATCTGGCCAAATGTTGAAGATACTAAGTCACCTTGCTTATTAAAAAATAGGGTTGTAGGAAGTCCGCGTGATTTAAAATAGTCCGCAACTTGTCCTTGAGGGTCTAATAGGACATGCTCGAGCAGAATTTCATTTTCTTCCAAATAAGCTTCTACATTGCGAGCATTTTCACCCTGATTAATAAAAATAAATTGAACATCTTGGTTTTTCTTGGCAACATCAGCCAACATTGGCATTTCACGGCGACAAGGTCCACACCATGTTGCCCAAAGGTTTAAAACTATTGGCCTGCTTGTCAGCTCTGCTAAATTCATAGAATCTGCCGAGAGTTCAGCTAGTTGAATATTTGGTAAGCTTAAAACTCCCGTTTGTTTATTGTTGTTTGCAAAGTTCAGGCCAGACCATAAAAGCAAGGCAATTAAGCTAGGAATCACTGCCCACTTAGCGGCATCTTGATCTTTTCTAAAGTACCAAACACTATATAATATGGCTGCACCAATACCCCACCACGGTGAAAAACCGCCTTCCCAAAATCTTAGGGCACTAGCTGCTTCTTTGGCAAAACTGCTTATATTTTCTATTACAAAACCAATACGAGAAAATACTAAGGCAATAATCATGCTATTGCTGGCCCAATTAGAAAGCTTATCGCTTTTTAATTTATTTAATATTTCGGCAATTATTATAAAAACTAGCAGAGCAGCTAATACATAAAACCGCTCAAGGGAAAGTGAGGCAGGACCAATTTGAATCATGCTTCAATTATACGTCTTTGCTACTAAATTAATAGTTGAGATTGTACTGAATTATTATTTGCTCTAAATATTAAGCTGCCTGCTCAAAACTTATAAACAGGAGCTTTCCAATAATTCATTCCTTCTAAAGCTGAACCAGCTAATCTACGTAAGATAGCAAGTTGCCCAACATGAGTCATAACATCAGCTAAAGGGCCTTGCCAAAGATTTTCAGCTTGCATTAGCTTATTGCTAAATTCAGCCCCGGTTGCCAAAGATTGGTCAAAATCTTTTAGCTTTTGTAAAAACCGTGCTGATTCTCCTTGTCAATCTAGTTCTTTTGGCTTAGCTTCTTCAATATTTTCAAATTGCTTGTAGGCAAAATTTAATACTGCTGTCATATGCCTTAGTATTTCTAGCGGTGTTCTAAGACCTTGCCCTGCCTCAAAGTTAGCAAAATTACTAGGTAAATCTTTGGCCAAATATGTAAACCTAAAAGCAATTGCCGATAAGTAGACCTGAACTGAATCATTATCAATTTTCATAAATTAAGTCTAACATTTGGAGTTTTTATTTTTCTAAGTACTTACGGTATAGTAGCCTGTGGAGGGTTTTTAATAATGAAATGGATTAAAGGAATACTTATTTTATTAGTTATTCTATTTTTGGCTGCTTTAGGCGGTTTTATGTATTTGCGCCAATCTTTACCCAAGGCTTCGGGTAATTTAGAAATTAAAGGTATCAGTGATAGTATAGAAATAATACGTGATAAAAATGCTGTACCGCATATTTATGCTAAAAATCAGAAAGATGCATTTTTTGCAGTAGGTTATGTGCATGCCCAAGACAGGCTTTGGCAAATGGAATTTCAACGCCGAGTAGGGCAGGGGCGCTTAAGTGAGTTTGCGGGTAAAAGCACTATTGCTAAGGATAAATTCTTGCGTACTATTAGTGTTTATCACTATGCTAAAGAAGCTCTAAAAAACCTCGAGCCTGAAACAATAGCAGTTTTAGATGCTTATATTGCAGGAGTGAACAGCTATATAGAGAGCAGAAAAGGACCACTACCTCCAGAATTTTTATTCTTTAAAATCAAACCAGAACCTTGGAAAAAAGAAGATGTATTGGTTTGGGCTAAAATGATGGCTTGGGATTTGGGTGCAAATTGGTCTACTGAAATATTGCGAGCAAGGTTGTCTTCACAACTTTCCACTGAACAAATAGAAGAATTATACCCAGCTTATCCTAATGATGCTCCGGTAGCTTTACCTGATTTGCAAGTACTATATAAAGACATTGATATGGATAATTTAACAGCTGGGCTTTATCAACCAAAACCACCTGGGCTAGGTTCTAATAACTGGGTTTTAAGCGGTGATAAAACGGTTACTGGTAAACCTATCTTAGCTAATGACCCACATCTTGCTCTAAATGCTCCAGCACTTTGGTATTTTGTGCATATTACTGCGCCTGGGCTCGAGACTATCGGGGGTTCACTACCAGGAACACCTGCTGTCTTACTTGGTCGTAATGAAAATATTGCTTGGGGTTTTACTAATACAGGCCCCGATGTACAAGATTTGTTTATTGAAAAAATAAATCCAGATAATCCAAATGAATACCTAAGCCCAAATGGTTATCAAGAATTTATAACTAGGCAAGAACTTATTAAAGTAAAAGGCGCTGATGATATTACTATTACCGTTCGTGAAAGCCGCCATGGTCCAATAATTTCTGATGTAAGTGGCAATGCCCAAGCTGTAGCTGATATGCAAGCTGGTGAACATGTTTTAGCCTTTTCTTGGACTGCTTTAAGTGAAGAAGATATTACAATACAAGGATTACTAAAACTAAATACAGCCAAAAACTGGCAAGACTTTACAACTGCTTTAAAAGATTTTAAAGCTCCTCAACAAAATATAGTTTATGCTGATACTGAGGGCAATATTGGTTACTATGCACCTGCTAATGTGCCAATTCGTAAAAATGGTGAAGGTTTAGTGCCAGTACCAGGTTGGACCGGAGAATATGATTGGACGGGCTTTATTCCTTTTGAAGACTTGCCCCACGAATATAACCCAGCAGATGGTCAAATAATGACTGCTAATCATAAAATTGTGCCTGATGATTATCCATATTTCATTACCCATGATTGGACATATCCATATAGGGCAGAGCGTATTGAAGAGCTTTTGGCTAAAATTAGCAAACACTCTTTAGAGAGTTTTGCTCAGATACAAAGTGACCAAAAATCACTTTTGGCCGCAGATTTTTTACCATATGTTCTAAATATTAGCCCAGAAACAGATATTGAGCGAGCAGCCCACAGTCAATTATTTGCTTGGGATGGCGATATGGCTAAAGATAAAGCTGCTCCGTTGATATTTTCAGCTTGGTATAGTGAGCTAAATAAGCTGATTTATAATGATGAGCTAGGCCAATATGCTGATGATTTCTTTGGCTTTAGACCAAATTTAATGAATCACATTTTAACGGGTGATACCACTACAAATTGGTGTGATGATATTAAAACTCCAAAACAAGAAGATTGTGCAGAAATATCTAAAAATGCCTTTAGCAAGGCTGTAGCAGCTCTTGTTAAAGCACATGGTAGCGATGTCTCTAAGTGGTCTTGGGGTAAGGTTCATTATGCAAAATCTGCCCACAGCACTTTTACCGGTACGCCATTAGCTCGCTTTTTTGACATTACTATTCCTAATGGTGGAGGTAAATTTACAGTAAACGTAGCTAGTTTTAAAAATACTGGTGATGCTTATCATCAATATTGGGGACCAAGTTTTAGAGCACTTTATGATTTAAGTGATTTAAATAATTCTCGCTTTATTCATTCAACTGGTCAATCTGGTAATCCTTTATCGCGGCACTACAAAGACTTTGCCGAGACTTGGCGAGATGTTGACTATATTTCTATGACTACTGACCGAGCTGAAATTGAAAAAGGCAAGATGGCTAAGCTTACTTTATCGCCGGTTAGTCCTTAGGTTTAGTGTTTTGGCATTAAAACTGCGACTAGATCCTTGGGCTACAGAATATAATACTTCTTATTTTGTAGAGCAGAATAATGAAAGCACTGCTGAGAATGTTGATACAGCTATTGAGATGGCAGATTGGCAAGCTATTGTAGCTAATTTGGACATAAAGAATTTCCCATATGAGAGGCTATTATTTATTGATGGCAGTAGACGAATAGAGGCTCGAGTCTTACTTGAAGATGAAGAACAACAAGTTGCTTTTGGGGCTTTAGCTAGTTATGGGATAGGGGCAGTTGATTGCTGCCCTCATCAATCCAGAGTTGCCAAGTTTGTAGATTTGCAAGCAATAGGCTTAAACGCTACCGAGAGAGTTTGTGTAGTGGGTAGAGGGCAGAAATATGAAGATTTTGATATTTTACCCAGATTGACAAGCCAATTAGGCAATTTAAAATATAAAACTGTTTCAACAGCCGAACAAGATGTAGATGCGGTTGTGAGAGAGTTACAAGACATTATGCTTAAGGCCGAGCACAATTTAGCCGCTAACTTAGAATCCAATTTTAAGAATGCCCTGATAATTAGTGATGGCCCTAGGCCATATATGGGAAAGACACCAGTTAAGTCGGTGGTGGGCTATGTTAAGACAATTCATAAAATGTCGATATCGAAAAAAGAACTGACAGTTGTAAGAGAGCTAGAACAAGGCGAGCGTTCACCAATCTATTTAATAGGTGGAGATGATAAATCAAAGCAAATTTTTGAGTGGTTTTTGCGTTTACGTGATCCTAATCCGTGGTTGTTTACTCTGGCTGGTATGGTTCGTTTGCAAGCTTATGCAGGCTCAAGGCCAGAAGAAAAATTAGAAGAAGTAAAAGCTTTAGCTGATTATTTGTCTTTACTACTTCCAAAATTTGCAAGCCAACAACATCAAGACCCACGTGCACCACAGCAGTTATTGCCAGTAAGGGGTTTAGAAGCTGAGCTAAGAAGAAATATGGGTAATCCACAAATTATACGTAGGCGTATTACCGAGCATCTATCGTTCTTGTAGGTTTTTGATAATAAAAAAAGTCACGTTAGCAATAGTGTGACTTTTTTTATTAATTTATACTAGTGAGATCCAATAGGAATATTTAATTCCAAACTTTCACCAAATGCAAATGCAGAAAATATAAAAGTTAATAAGCCGGGAAGCATCGTTAAAAAAGCTATTGGATAGCTAGAACCGAGCTTAAATAGAAATGGGCTGACTGCTAATAATAGCCCTAGCACCAAAGTGACAGCAAAAACAGCAGCTGTTGCTTTTGGGGCACGTAGACCCATGAGTGAAAAAATAAAAATTAATGCACCCAGCAAGCCTATTAATAGAGCTTTGTTGCCTTCACCAAAATCTAAAACTAATGAATTAAAAATTGCTAAAGCCCCCATAGCCATAGATAGAGCTGCACCTAGCTTGGCTCCTGTTGAAAAACTAAAATCCTGATTCATAAAATCCTCCGTAATAAACTAAATAAATTTTAACAGATTCTGGCTGTCATGATGTAAACTAGTTTGTATTTAGCTGGTCTTAATCTCGTCAATGGCTTTTACTTTTTCAATGGCTGCCAAAGTTGCCTCTGGGGTTGCCGGTAGTGCTAGATTGACTGTTTGATTTTTATCAGAAAAACTAGCTATGGCATCTTTTAGAGCTTCTCTAACAGAGATTGCGATCATAAAGGGTGGTTCACCAATTGCTTTACTACCGTAAATTACCCCAGCTTGAGGAGATTTTTCTAAAAGCTCTATTTCAAAATGTTCGGGTATTTCAGCAATAGTAGGTATTTTGTAAGTACTAGGTGCAAAGGTAGCGACGTGGCCGTTGTCAGCCCAAATAAAATCTTCCATAGTTAGCCAGCCCAAGCCCTGCACAAAGCCGCCTTCAATTTGACCTTTGTCAATATGGGGGTTTAGGCTTTTGCCTACATCATGGACAATATCAACTTGCCTTAGTTTAAACATGCCGGTAAAAGCATCTATTTCAACTTCGCTAACGGCTGCTGCATAGCTAAAATAATAAAAAGGCACACCCTTGCCTGATTCATTGTCAAAATAAATATTGGGAGTACGATAATAGCCCGTTGCTGATAAACTGACTTGCTCAAAATAGGCTCGAGCCACCACATCATTAAAGGAAACTTTATTTTTAGGGTTGTTTTTTGCAGAAACAAAGTCATTTTCAAAACTTAAATCTTCTGGGGCATTGAGCTCGAGCATATTTGCAGCAACATTTGCTAAGCGAGATTTTAGTGTTTCACAAGCGGCCTTGACAGCTTGGCCATTTAAATCACTACCCGAAGAAGCAGCGGTAGCACTTGTGTTGGGTACTTTATCAGTTGCTGTGGGCATTAGTCTAAAGCGCTCATAGCTTACCCCAAGGCTGCTAGCAGCCACCTGTAGCATTTTAGTATGCAAGCCTTGGCCCATCTCGGTACCACCGTGGTTTAGCTGAATGCTAGCATCGGTATAAATTAGGATAAATGCCCCAGCTTGATTCAAAATAGTAAAGGTAAATGAAATCCCAAATTTTAATGGGGTAATTGCCAAGCCACGTTTTTTATATTTATTGGCAGCATTAAACTTTTTAATTGCAGCTTTTCGACGACTAAAGTTGGAATTAGCTTTGGCAAGTTTCCAAACCTTTTCCAAACGAACATCATTTAGTACTTGGCCATAATGAGTCTCTTGACCCTCTTTATAGAAGTTGGTTTCACGTATTTTGTCAGCAGCTATATCAAGAGTTCTGGCTATATCATCGATGATATTTTCTATTATCACAATGCTTTGCGGGCCGCCAAATCCCCGAAAGGCTGTTTGCGAAGTCTTGTTGGTTTTGCAAGCGTAGCCAGTTATTGAAATATTAGGAATAAAATAACTGTTGTCAATATGAAACAAGCTGCGTTGCATAATTGCATGTGATAGGTCGGTGCTCCAACCTGCATCGCTATAAAGATTAATATCCAGTGCTTCTATTTTGCCAGTATTGCTAAAACCGAGCTTGTATTTAGCTAGTAAGGGATGACGTTTGCCAGTTAGCTTCATATCCAGTTCTCGATTTAAACGCACTCGAGCCGCTCTGCCAGTTTTGCTTGCCGCTAAGGCAGCAATAGCTGCAAAAGGATTGGCTTGGCTTTCTTTACCACCAAAGCCCCCTCCCATACGCGGACTTATGCAAACAACCCTATTGCTAGCAATGCCCAAAACATGAGCAACTGTTGATTGGGTTTCGCTTGGGTGCTGAGTAGAGGAATAAACCGTATAATTTCCCTCATTATCAGGTATAACCCAAGAGGCATGAGTTTCTAAATAAAAATGATCTTGGCCAGACATTTCAAACTCATTTGTCATAGTATTTTCAGCATTTTTCAAGGCTTGCTTTGCTTTGCCTCGAGCCATTTTTTGTGGCTCACCATGATAGCTTTTTTGCTTTATAGCGTCTTTAATCGTCAAGATAGGCTTTAGTTCTTTGAGTTCAAGCTCTACTTTTCTAGCTGCTTTTCTAGCTATATCTTCATTTTCGGCAACTACCCAAGCTACGGCTTGGTTGGCATATGAGATATTAGTTTCTGCTAATAAAACTTCATCACTGACTATTGCCCCAGTATTATTTTTACCCTCTATATCTTTGGCAGTTATTACTGTTAATACGCCGTCCATTGCTAGAGCGGGTTTTGTATTGATTGAGATGACTTTGGCTCGAGCATATTTTGCTAATACAGGCCAACAAGTCAGCATTCCCTCAATTTTTACTCTATCGTCTACATAAACAGCCGAACCAGTCACGTGCTGGATAGCACTTTCATGCTTTATTGCTTTACCTACAGTCATAATTTAACCTCTACAAAAAACTTTTCAAACAAGTTTGCAACAATGCTATTGCGATAGCTTGCACTAGCTCGCAGGTCATCTAAAGGCGTAAATTCATTTAATAAGATTTCTTTGGCTTTTAAAATCGTTTTTTTGCTCCAAGATTTATTAAGTAAATACTTTTCTGCTGCTATTGCCCTAATAGGAATTGCCGCAACCCCACCATATGCAAGCCGAGCATGAGTTATTTTGTTTTCTTTATTTAAATCAATTACAAAAGATGCCGCCACAATTGAAATATCATCTGTGCCACGTTTGGCAATTTTGTATGAATGGCTTAGGCGTTTTAGGCCAGCTTCTTTTTTAGGAATAGTAACTGAGATAATTACCTCATCAGCTTCTTTTTTAGTTTGGCGATAGCCTGTAAAATATTCAGCTAATAATACAGCCCGTTTTTGATTTGCATTTTGTAAATTCACAGCAGCATCTAAAGCTAAGAAAACAGGCAGTAAATCTCCGATAGGAGAGGCTGTGCCAATATTCCCACCAATTGTGGCTCTATTTTTAATCTGTCTGGCTGCAAAAAATTTGAGCATAGTGTCTAAAACATCAAATCTACCAGCTAGTTTATGCTCTATCTGGCTTAAAGAAATAGCAGCTCCTATTTCAAGTGATTCTGAGCTTTCATTGATTTGTTTTAATTCAGCTACGTTTTCTAAAGAAATAAGAACGGGGAAGTCACGTCTTTTATTTGATAGATCTAAGCCTAAGTCGGTAGCGCCTGCTATTAAAACGGCATTTTTGTATTTTGCCTGATAAATAAAAACATCATTTAATGAAATTGGGCTAAAATAACGATGCCCTTTTAGAGCTAGCTCTATGCTCTTATTTGCTTTTGGCTTAGTTTTGAGTTTTTTGGCAAATTTATCATTTGATTTTGCTTTAGTGATTGTTTTGGCAGCTTTACGAATTGCTACATAGCCAGTACAACGGCATAAATTGCCCTCTATGCTTTCATCGCTAAGTTGGTCACTATAATGGCCAGCAAACATGCTCATAATAAAGCCAGGGGTGCAGTAGCCGCATTGTGAGCCACCAGAGTCAACCATAGCTTGCTGTACGGGGTGTAGAGTTTTATTAGCAATACCTTCAACAGTAAAAACTTGTTTGCCGTCAATTGCTGCAATGGGCATTAGGCAACTATTCATAGCTTGATAGCTCTTATTTCCATCAATGTCTTCATTAATTAGTGCAATAGTACAAGCTCCACAGTCACCGTCACCGCAGCCCTCTTTAGTACCAGTTTTACCACTTGAGCGTAAATATTCTAATACAGTTGTAGTTGCTGAAACATTATCAACTGTCTCTTTCTTTCCGTTTAATTCAAAGCTAATTGCTTGTTTTTGCATATAATAGTTTAGCATAATTGCTAGCCAGCAAGCTTTGTTTATCAGTGCTTTAGAAACAAATTAGGGCTGACCTCAGCATGACATAGATCGGGGTTTTAAGGACTGATGGAGCTTTCAGTGGCAGGAGAGAGGGGAGCTAAAAGCAAAGTTCGTAATAATTCTAATCACTTGGGAAGTTCAAAAGCTAGTTAAAAAAAGTAATAACTTGCTTACATTATTAACCCCTGATTCTTGGCTGACTTTCTACTCTTTACTTGTTCAATATTGATAAGTAAACTAATTTTTTTTGACTTTGGAATAATGGCTTGCTTTCGGTATTAATTGAGCTTTTTATTGAACTTAAATAAATAAATCCCAATAGTTGCCAAAAGAATGTTGGCAAACCAAACCCCAAGCCATATTGGTATGGTATTGGCTTGGGCAAATAGTTGCCCCAAGGTAAAAATAAGGTACCAAACAAGAGTGACTATTAGTGAAAGCCCAAAAGCTAAGCCTCGGTTAGAAGCATAGAGCAAGCTTAGAGGAATTGCTAAGAGTAATAGAGCGATATTTGCTAGTGGTTCAGCAAGCTTTTTATGAAAAAGAATGGCCGCTTGGGTGCGGTCTTTGGGTTTTAATAGTTCATTATTAGCATCATTATAAGCTTTACGAATTGAACGGCTATCCTCAAAGCCACCGTTGCTATGCCTTGTTATTAGCTCGTCTATGTTTTCGTCTATATCTACTACTGCACCATCTTCTGACTGGTCTAATTTATGCTCTTTTACCAATGCTAAGAGTTGCTCTTCGGCGTTATTTTCTTTTTTATTTAGACTGTCAAGATTTATAATATTTATTTGGTAGTTGTAAATTTTTATTTCATTATTTACAAATTCTGCTCGCTCGGCAAAGGTGACATAGAGTTTTTTCTTGCGCCAGTTTTCTATGCGTACATCGTAAATAATATCTGTTTTACGGTCAACTTTTTTAAAATTTAAAGTCATATTACCAATAGGGATATCCTGATTGGCTAGCCGCCCGAGTCCACTACCACCACCACTGGTAAGTTTCCAATAAAGGCTGCCCACAAGGGGGTTGGTTTTGGGTAATATGTATTCATTGATATATAGAGAACTAGCTGCTAAAAATACAGCTAAAATGATATAGACTCGAGCCGAACGAAATAAAGACACCCCTCCAGATTGAATGGCCTTTAACTCATTATTAGTTGCTAACCTACCAAAACTAAGCAAAATTGCCAAAACCAAGGCAATAGGGAAGGTTTGCACCAGGGCCTGCGGCATTTGTAGCAAGAGCCAAATAGTCAAATCTTTTAAAGGTGTGCCAACAATCCACTTTAAGCGTGGTAATACCGTGCTAATTACAGCTAGACTGCTATATATTAGCAAACCAAAAACCAAAGGTGGTAATGCTTCTAAAACTAAGTATCGGTCTAAGCGTTTCATTTTTTAAGGACTTAGAATTATGGTGCTCATGTTTTCAAATGGCTTCTTCTCTAAAATTTCTTTGGCTTCTAATAAATTAGTATTTAAGATTTTATCTACGGTGCTATTAATAGTTTTGTAATTACGATTATAAAGATAATTTCTACCCAAAGACATTAAGCGGCTAAAAGCAGTCTCAGAACGCAACATTGTAGAGCTGGCTATCTTGCGTTGGGCTCGAGCCCATTCATCATTAGTAATATCATCAGTTTTGGCTAGTACATCAAAGTAAATATCTAAAACATTGTCCAATTCTTTTGGATCTGCCGAAATATAACCGACAAATGCACCAGTTTGGTCAGAAATATCATGGCCAAGACTGGCGCTATCTACCAAGCCTTTATCAGTAAGCGCCCAATACAACCTACCACTACCGCCACCCAGTAAACTTGCTAAAATTGCTGCCGCATAACGTTTATCATCTTGAGCTGCTACACCTTCTGAGAATAAAGCTACGTGGCTGCGGTTTAGTTTTTTGTCTTTAATAATTTTGTTTTCATTATTGAAATTTAGTTTTGGATAGCTTCTTAGGCTGTTTTGAATTGCCCAACTTGAGCTAGCTTTAGTAATCTGCTCAATTATCTCGTCCCAATCATAATTACCGGCCACAACACAATATAAATTATCGCTGGCATAGCGTTTTTCAAAATAGTCACGCATTTGGCCAATTTTTAAGTCTTTTATAGATTGGCTACTACCTAAAACACTATTGCCCAAAGAATGACCATTGTAAAAATGCTCCATGCCGATATCAAAAACCTTAAAATCTGGTCTGTCTTCGTACATGGCAATTTCTTCTAAAATCACATTTTTCTCTAAATCAAAATCATTTTCACGCAAAGCTGGTCGCATCATATCGGTTAAAATATCAATTAATTCTGATGATTTTTCTCTTAGGGCAGCTCCATAATAGACCGTGTGTTCTTTGTTAGTATAGGCATTATAATTTGCCCCAATTTCATCAAATTCTCGGTTAATATCTTCGGGGCTGCGTTTTTGGGTGCCCTTAAACATCATATGTTCCAAAAAGTGCGAGACCCCACTAATTTCACTTCTTTCATCACGTGAGCCTGTATTTACAAAATAGCCAAATGCTATGGTTTCTAAATTAGGGTTGTGTTCAGCAATTATTTTAAGACCATTGTCTAATGTGATTTCATCAAATTTTAGTTTCATAAGTTTACCTTTTTAATCTCTTTGGGCCCTAGGCTTAATATTCTAAATTCTGGTTTATAAGAACTTAAAAAATCATTTAATTGCTCTAAACTGATTTCATTAAGAGCAGTTTTTATTTCTTCTGGGCTTCTATTTCTGGCAAGTAGATAATAATCATTGGCCAACGTGCTTGCTTTTGAGCCGGTGGATTCTGCTTGCATAACCATTTGTGAAAGTAGTCCAATTCGAGCGCGCTCGAGCTCATTTTGATTAACTCCATTGCTAATATTACGCAACTCATTAGTCAAAACTTCAATAGTTTCATCAGCTTTTTCGGGGGTTGTGCCTGCATAGGCCATAGTATAGCCGTGGTTTTTTAAAACCCTGCTAAAAGCAGAAACGCTATAAACTAAACCACGTTTTTCGCGAACTTCGCTAAATAGCCTAGCCCCCATACCACCGCTTAAAACTGAAATTGCTAAGGCGTTTTCGTACCAACCCTTTTCTTTTGCCGAAACAGCTGGATAAGCCAAAGCAATATGAACTTGTGAACTTTCCTGAATTAGGTGGCTTTGTTTTACTGGGTTTAATCTTAATTCATTGTTGATTGCTTCGCTGCCTTGCCAATCAGAAAAATATTTTCTAACAGTTTCTATAAGATCGTTGTTTTTAATACCGCCTGCTACGGCTAGAATTGCCCCTTTGGGGCTTAGATGTTTTTTTGCTAATTCTTTTAAAAACTCAGCACTTAAATTACTCAAACCTTGGGCAGTCCCATAGCTACTATTTCTATGGCTCGAGCCAAAATATTCTTTACTCAGCTGCTTAAATAACAATTGGCTTGGGCTATCTTGCAAAGATTCTAATTCTTGCTCTGCTAATAACCTAGCTGAATTAAATTCGCTATTATCTAAATTGGGTTTGATTAGGCTCATGGCAAATAGTTTTAAGCTCTCGTCAAAAGAGCTTAGAAGACAAGAGCCAGAAAATGTACTTGCTTCTTTGCCAGTACCGCCGCCGCGGCGGGTACCTAAACTATCTAAGCTATTAGATATTTCTTTAGATGATAGGCCATTAGCCCCCCGAAATAGCCAATCATGCAAAACAGAAGTTGCACCCTCGTAGCCTTTTGGATCATGAGAAGCACCATATGGTAATAATATTGTAAAGCTAACGCTAGAGAGCCAAGGCATCTCTTGATGGATTACCGTTAGACCATTGTCTAAACTGGTTTGATTTATTGAAGTTGACATTGCTAATAATTATAAACTTGTATAGAGAATTAAGTGTTGTGTATCTTAAACTTTGCCCATATTAAATTAATCTGCACTTTTCTCTAAACTATATTTATAAGGGGCTATGTGTTGGTTTTGGGTATAAAGACAGGCATTGATATTATAGCGGAGATAGACTTTGATAACTTAAGAGACCGTAATTGATTGAGGCTCTGCTTGACAGTTCTATTTGGATTGATTACTTTTGCGGGGGGAGCTAGTAAGAATTTGGACTTTTTAATCAGTGAAAATTCAATTCTGACTAATGACATAAATATTAGCTAAACTTATTCCTCAGCTAAAAATCCGAAAGAAGCATAAAACAGTTAATATCCTTAATGAAGTGAAAAAATTGAATTACAAATTTACTGAGAAGAAATAATAGAAAGCCAAACACAATGTATTAATTTGGGCATAAATGAAATCGGGCTTCCTGATTTAATTATTGCTCAAAATGCACAACAACATAATGCAAAGTTATATACACTTGATAAGTATTTTCAATTATTGAATCCTATTTTAGGGTTAAAATTATCTTAAGTCTAAGAATTTTCCTCGTCAGTAGTTTCTTCTGAGCGAGATTTAAACCACGATGTGCTCGAGCCTGAGCTAACACCCTCAATTTTATCTATAACAGCAATATCTCGAATATTTTTTTGCACAGTTGTAGCAGCAAATAAGCTAAGTACGTAAGCCATGCCATAAAAACCTTTTTCACTTAAAGTAAAACTAGCATTATAAAGACCAATTGCCATAAGTAAAATTGAAGCGATTAAACCAGTCCAAGCTATGCCCATATAAATACCAGTCACTGGGATATCTTCTTCTTTGTCACGAACAGCTTTTTGCAAAGATACTACCGCAAATAAACCAAAGAGTATCAAAATAAAGTAATAGCCCTTTTCACTTAGGCCAATAGTTGAGTTGTATAAACCGATAAGATAAGTGATTGCACCAACAAAAAGTGCTGCCCATGATGCACCAATAAATGCACCGGTTGGTCTTGGTAATTTCATAATGAATTACTCCCTTGATTAAAACCGTACCAAAATTGCTGATGATTTCTATAATATTATTAACAATTGCAACTTTGGGAAAGTTTGTATGAATTTGTAAAATTCTGACTAAATCTTTCAATACAGTTGTTATGAAAAATTATAATAACCCCCTTAAGCTGATGTCTGAGCGTAACATAAGGCTATAGTTATAGTATTCCAAATCTTTGCAAATAATTAAAAACCTAAAAATCGTATTTTTCTACACCATCTTTACCAACCTTAATATTATCAGCTGATTTACTGGGGTTTTTGATTGAATTTATGACAATATCAGCAAAATCACTAACTTGAATATAGTCACTAGGGTTGTAGTCGGCATTTTCCATTTTGCGTACTTTCTCTTGCATAACAGTTGCTGTTCTGCCTGGGTAAATGCTTGTTACTTTTACCTTATCATCTTTTAGCTCGAGCCTAAGGCTATCAGCTAAGGCTTTAAGACCGTGCTTGGTTGCTGCATATTGGCTCCAGTTAGCATTAGACCTAAGACCAGAACCAGAGTTAATAAAAATGACATGTCCGCTGGTGTTTTTTAGTGGGTTTATTAGGGCTTGGGTTAGCAAAAACGGCGCGCGTAAGTTTATTTTGTATTGAGCATCAAAATCCTTTACTTTGGCGTTTTCTATATAATCTAGTTTAACAGCACCTGCACTATGTATTAAAATATCTAAAACTCTAAAGCTCTGCATAAACTTATGGGCAAACTTTCTGACCTCATTGGCATTTGTTAAGTCAAAAGCAAATACTTTGGCTTGGCTGCCAGCTTTTTTCACAATTTTGGCAGTATCATTGAGCTTCTTTTTATCTCGACCGAGCAAGTATATTAACAAGCCTTCTTTAGCTAATTTTTGAGCTATTTCTTTGCCAATACCACTACTTGCACCCGTTATTACTGCAATTTTCCCATTTAACACTATTTACCTCAAATTCCTTTACAATTCTTTTGTATTTTTAAGAAGCAATTTTGAGCAATCTCTGCTTCTACAACTTTCCACTACTTGCTAGCCGTTATTATTGCAATTTTCCCATTTAATTATTTACCTCTTATCTCTTCTAAAGCTTTTTTAAGATTGCCGCTGCCAGCTAAACTTGTACCGATGAGTACAGCATCAGCAATTTCACTTATAGCTAATAACTCGCTATTAGTTTTATAACCAGATTCAGCGACCAAAAGCCCTGTAAAAGCTTGTTTTTTGGCAATTTTTATTAAATTAGGAGCATTCTTTAGATTTATGCTCAGATCTTGTAAATTGCGATTATTTACCCCTATTATTTTAGCTTTGGCTTTTAGGGCGGTTTGCAGTTCATTTTCATCATGCACTTCTACCAAGGCATCTAGGCCTAAGCTCTCGGCAAAAGCTATGTATTCGGCAGTTCTATTTTGACAAACGGCTACTATTATTAAAATGGCACTGGCACCTGCTAAGGCTGCTTCAATAATTTGCACGGGGTGAACTGTAAAGTCTTTTCTTAAAAGAGGTAAGGCTATTTTAGTTTTAATTAAAGGAATATACTCTAGTTTGCCGGCAAAGTAGCGTTCTTCGGTCAATACGCTTATTGCCGATGCCCCGCCTTGCTGGTAATCCTTAGCAGCTTGGACTGGGTCTAAGTTGGCTATTTTTCCTTGCGATGGGCTCGAGCCTTTAATTTCTGCAATCACGCTTAAGCCATCTTTTGCTAATGCTTCATAGAAACTTAAGCTTTCAGGAAACTGTTGCTCAGCCTTTAACTCAATATCTTTATCCTTATAATCATAATAACGTTCACGGCTAATTTTACCCAGCACTCCGGGTACTGCTTCTAATTGCTTTAGGCTTATAGCCTCAATAGATAAAAAAGTTTTCAAGCTCACTTGATTCTCCCCATGTTGTGTCTATGGCAGCTACTTTGGCATGCGTGGGCCCTTTTTGTAGTATTACCAATAAATGTTTTAAGTCTTCTTTGTCACCCTCGGCGACAATTTCCACTCGGCCATCATAGGTGTTTTCTGCATAGCCAGTCAAGGCATTATTTAGGGCATATCTACGTACAAATGCACGATAACCAACCCCTTGCACATCACCCGAAACCATTACAGTGACACGTTCCTTATTGCTTTTAGTCATCTAGTCAACCCTTTTCTCATGGTGCATGGTTATATTTTAACCTATTGGGCTGCGTTATTGCGCAGAAAAGGAGTCATGGCTAAGCGTTATCGAATACTAATTGCAATAGTCATATTATTGCAAATAATATATTTTTTACCATATTTGCCACCTGTGCGTAACTGGTTGGCTCATAAGTTAATAAATACTGCTGCCGATGCTGGCTATACTGTTAATTATTCGGGCTATCCTGATGGTAATGCTTGGACAAATATCGCTTTTAGAAATGCTAGCCTAAAAGGGCGTGGTTTAGATATTTCTGCCAAGAAAATAAGAATTAACTATTTTCTGCCAAGCTTGTTATTAAAAAAAATCTCTTTAAGGCTAAATATAGATAAAGCTAAAGGTGAAATAAATTGGCAGGATTTAGAATTTTCAGATAAAGCTGCAACAATTAAGCTGGATTTTAAAACTATAAAATTAACAAATAGCTCCCTAGCAATTAGAGATTTGCCATATACAATTCCTGATTTATATTTGCAGGATATAGAAATTAATACTTTGGCAGATAAATATAGGCTACTGGCTTTGGTAAATTCTGTCGATGGCGCTGCTAAGCTGGATGCTGTGATTGGGCTCGAGCCTTTACAAATTAGAGCTAAATTCAAAGACCTAGATTTACGAACTATTCGGCATTGGTGGGGCGGTTTAGAATCTGGTAAGGCTAGTGGCAATATTATTTATAATGATGGCCAGCTAGTGGGCAAAGCCAATGTCGAAAATGGCGAACTTATCTTTTTAAATACCGATGTAAAATCTATTAATGGTGAGGTAAAATTAAACTATCCTGATGTATTTTTAAACCTCAATGGCAAAACTATTGCTGGCAATATAAAGGCCAATGGCAAAGTTGCTATTGCCGAGCAGCAGTGGTCTGGTGATATTGAGGGAGATTTCCCTTTAAAAGATGCAGCTATTTGGATTGCTAAAGATAGAATAAATATTGATTTAAGCAACTGGGATTTATTAGGCAATGTTAATACCAAAGCAAGAGTATATGGCTGGCAAGCTGTAAATGTAGTAGGTAGAGCAAAGACAGCAGGTAGCTTGCAAGGGCGTGATATAAAAGAACTGAAGGCAGTTTATAGCTATGCTAGCTTTGAGGGCATAAGAGTCTCGATTTTTGGCAATATTGCTGATGGTGATATTGAAGCAGAGCTAAACCCAATTGAAAATGGTTTGGAATTTGATTTAAGGGCAAAAAATATTGTTTGGTTAGAAAACTCAAATACTAAAATCGACTTTTATTTTGACACCGCCAATAGAACTAATACTAGCCTAATTGTAAACACTAATATTAAGCGAGCTGGTCGAGATATTAATATTTTTGCTGATACGGTTTTAGACAATAATGTTTGGCGAGCAGAGCTTAAAGCAAGCGATGATTTAGCCGAAACTATGACTGGAACACTGACTTATCAAAATAAAATTGATGCCCAACTTAAGCTAAAAGATTTAAAGCTTCCATATTTTGCAGATGATGCTTTGGCTGAGGTAGTTTTATCAGGTCAATTGGGTGATTTGCTAATGGAGGCTGATGTTTACCGAGATACTGAATTAAATTTTAAGCAAGAACGTTTATCAATAATTGAAGACTTTGCTGGGCATATTAATAGTACAATCAGCTATGACAGCTTTGAAGCAGTTACTGCAAAACTAGGCCCACTGAGTTTGGCTGGGCGTGCAGATATGAACTTTCAAAATGCGGTATTTAATTTTGAACTGCAGCCAAGCCAGCTAAGAGGCTTAGCCGAGGGTGAGCTTGCAGCAAAACGCGGCTTGTTGTTAATAGAAGCGGGCAAATATGATCTTAGTGCAGCGATAGTTGCCAATTTAAAAGCAGATGAAATTGCGGCAAGTTTTGAGGGTTTTGCTAGTTTTGACAATAATACTGCCAATAGGTTTAGGTTTTTATCAGAAGCAGCAAAGCTTAGTTTCGCTGATGCTATTTGGCAATTTGATTTAGATAAACAAGCTGCCAATATTTATAATACTGATGTTTTTATAAGTGGACAAGCCGAGCTAGCGAGTCTTGAAGATTTTAACTTGGATTTATTTATTAATTCTGAACTTGCTGATTTGGCTCTTAAGGGCACAGAGGAGGATTTAAACTTTATTTTAAATGCTCAAAACACCCGCTTTGTTGGGCTGGCTAATGTTTTGGAAAAAAGCTTTTTGGCATCTGCTAAGTTAGCTGATTTAGATTTGAATATTGATGGGTTTTTGGGGGCTGATGGTGTACAGGCTCGAGCCAATCTCCATAATAGCCAGGACGAGCTGATACTATTAGTAAATGGTCCAGCTGATATTAATAAATTAAAATTTGACTTAAGCGGGCAGATAAACGTTCATGCTGCTTTAAAGCTAGCCCAGCAATATTCTTTTCTAGAAGGCTTAGATTTAAGAGCTGCTGAGGGCATTTTAAAACCAAAAATCAGCTATCAAAATTCAATTGCTAGCGGCGATATTGCCTTTGAGGGCAGTTATTTAAATTACCCATTAAAATTAAATTCTATAATTTCTAAAAACCAAGAATTAAACTACAGTGGGCAAACTACAATTCAGGGGCAAAGCATAGCTTTAAGCGGACAAGCTTACCCAGAGCAAAGCCTTTTGGCAACTAATGACTTGGGTAGAATTGAAGTTTTTCGTGATGATTTTGCTAAGTTTATTGTTTCTGGTCAGGGCACTAGCCCAGAGTTGAGCTTTTCTGATTGGAAAATTAGCCAGCAAGATTGGCAACTTAGTGGTGATTTACAAGAATTGGATTTAAAACTAGGGGAGAGCAAGCTCAAGTTCAATATTTTAGATGATAGCTGGCAAGCCTTTGCCGAGATTAACCAAAAAGCTAGGCAATCTAATCAAGAACTTCAATTGCTTGCTAATTTTAATTCATCTAAAGAGAATTTTGATGGGCAAATTTTAGGAACGCTTTTTTATGAAAATAATAATTCTAGCCTAGAAATACCTCTTAGTGGCTCTCTTGCATCGCTGGATTTTGCCAAAAAACTCAGTGCTAAAGATTTATTGGCTTTGGCAGATTTTGATTTTGAGCTTTTAGGAGACCTAGAACTTGTTGGAAGTTTAAAACCTAAAACTCAAGAATATAATATAAATGGTTTTTGGCTAACTGGCAATGAAAGAATAGAACTAGAGCTAACCGGGGTAGCGGCCGAGTGGCAGGCTCGAGCCTATTCCCCTAATATCCAAGCGAGCTATCAGGCTGGTAATTTGAATTTGGACTTAAATAATTTTGACCCAAACAAATTTATAAGTACTTATCCTTCCAACTACAAGCTAAGAGGTCAAATGAGCTATGACAATGAATTAGGTTGGACCGGGAGCTTTAGTACTGCCAACAGCTTAAACTTTAATAACATAATAATCCCTCTTAATTTAACAGCAATCGGGGCTGCTAAAAAAATTGAGCTAACAGGGCAAGCAATAATTCAAAATAAAGATATTGCTTTGAGCGGGCAAATATATCCAAAGATTGATATAAAAGCATCAAATGAGTTTGGTGAAATATTTTTAAAACGAGAACTTGGTGAATTTAGCCTAAGTGGTGGCGGCGAAATAGCGCAGATTAAAAGCCAAGGCTGGCTGAGCAAAACTCATACTTGGACACTGACAGGTGATTTGCAAGATGTTCATATTGCATTAGGCAAAAGCGAGTTTGATTTTTCTTGGCAAAATTCTAATTGGCAACTTGCTGGCACATTAAACGAAAAGATATTTCAGAATGATAAAGAAATAGCTTTGTGGGCAGATATGAGCCTCTCAAAAGAAAAACCAAATGGTGAAATATTAGGAAGCCTGAGCTATACAGAGAATGACAATTATTTAGAATTACCGATTAGTGGTTCTCTAGAATTGATTAATTTTAGTGCAAAAAAGCCAGCTAAAGAATTATTGCAATTAGCCGGCTTTGACTTTGAGCTTTTGGGTGATGTAGAAGTATCTGGCAGTTTGAATCCTAAGACTCAGGTATATAATTTAACTGGTTTTTTACTAACTGGAGATGAAAGAATTGAGATGGAGCTAACAGGCCTGGCTAACGACTACTCGGCTCGAGCCTATTCTCCTAATATTAAGGCCAGTATAAAGCAAAATTTAATCCAATTAGAGCTAATAGATTTTAGGGCAAATAGTTTATTGTCTAGCTTTGATTATGATTTAGCCAATTTTAATAGTGATGCTCTGCTAAACGGCTTACTCAGTTTTGATTTAAGCAATAAATATTGGCAGGGAGAAGTTCTGGCTAGTTCAAATAAACCCCTAAAAAGTCAACTGAGTTTAGTTGCTCAAGCAGAAAAATTAATCCTTTCTGGTAATTTAAGTCAGTCAGGTATTAATTTAAACTATAGCGGTGAATTGTGGCCAAAATTAAATATTGATTTGAGCTCAAAACTAGCTGGCTACGGACAGCTTAGTGGCCTATTAAATGGTAGCTTTAGCCAACTACTGGCCACTGGCACCATACTTACAAATGAGATTTTATTAGAAGACAAAATCAAAGCTAAGTTAGCAGCTCAGAGCTTTACTTGGCTTTTTAAGCCATTAGAAGATAATTATTTTGAAGTATTTTCTGACTTAGCTAGCTTAAGCCTAGTAGGTAAAAATTTAGCTGCTAGTTTTGAACTCCCTATTACAATTGAAAATGAAGAACATTTGCTCTCGGCAGAGCTATCTGGTTCTATCTATAAGCCGATTGTGCAGGCTTATGTAGAGGGGCCAGTAGTTAGCGGGCCAATAAATTATCAAGAGCAAGCCCTAAATAGTAATTTGAGCTTAGACCCATCTTACTGGTTAGAAAATTTAGGCAAGCAGTTAGCGGTAGAAGTCTCGGCGGTAAAAGAAGGCGAAGAGACGCGCATTAAAGTTTTGACAAATATTGCAGGCAAAGAAATTTCTTTGGATACTTTAGTAGATGGTGGTCTTAATAATAACTCTGGAACAGCTAGCATAGTTTTTGCAAATCAGGAAATCCCGATTAGTTTTGATACTAGTTTGGGTAGGCTCGAGCTGGATGGCAAGTTAGAAGATTTTGACCTAGCTAGCCTTAATATATTTGCTCCAGTTGGTATTAGCGGTTTAATTAACGGAGAGCTTTTTTACAATGAAGACAGTGGCTTTAATTTTGCTATAAATACCGAGGGGCAATTGCGTGAGCAAAGTTTTGAGTTTGAGGCAGAATACAAAGAAAAAAGCCTTTTTATAAATGGCCAAGCTGCCAATCGCAATTTTGAATTGCAAGATATGGGGGCTGGTCAATTCCATTTGTCTAGCAAGTCCAATTCTCAAACAAGTCTTGACTTGGATATAAATCTGTCTTATCAAAAGATATTTAAGCTAACCGCAAATGGGCAAGTAAATAATGAAGATTTACTACTAACTGCAGACTTTAACCCAAAAGATTATAAAGGAGCTTGGCAATTGTCGCTGGCGAGCATAAATTGGCGTGGGCAGATAGAGAAAATTTTAGATAATTGGCAATTAATCAGTAATCTTGAAGATAGCAAGGGCTACTTTAACAATACACCGATTGCTAATAGCTTAAAACTCAGTTTGATAGATAATCAGATATTTTTAGATTCTTTAGATTTGCTAACAAGCTATCAAGAGCAAGTAATAAAGCTGCAAGCAAGTGGCCTAGTTTGGCCAAAATTGACATTGCAAGGTTTAGTAAATATTGATAACTATGACTTTGTTTTATCAGCCCAAGGCTCAGATAATTTATTCGATTTAAAATTGCAATATGAGCAACTTGTATTAGCCACTAAAATTAATCAGCAATTAGAAATTAAACAAGCGAGTTTAGTAGGTAAAGCAGAGCATGAATTTATAGATATTTTGGCTGATATAAGCTCAGATATTTTTTGGGATTCTGAAACTGGCTTTTCTGGCCTTGCCAATATTAAAGCATCTTACAACGATTACAAAGCCAATTTTGAGCTATTAGGAAATAGTAATTTGAGTTTTAATGGTCAAATCTTAAATAAAGGCTTAGTGGCTGATATTTTGTTTAATATTGCTCAAAATCCTTTTGACGATATCAATGGATTAATATCAGCTCGAGCTGATACAAGTTTAGTTAATTATGATGATTTAGGCCTTGATTTGTTGGCTGAACTTGATATTTCTGGGAGTATTTTTAAGCCTGTTTTAAACGGTGAACTAAAGTCTAAAAAACTAAATCTAAGCGGGCAATTTAATTATGACAAGATTGCTAATTTCAATTTGACTAATGACAATTTAAGTATTAAGGGTGGCTTTGATAATTTAGGGATTGATTTAGACATTGTTGCCAATGACTATGATTTGTCAAGATATATTGACTTTTTAAAAGAACCTCGCTTGGGGGCTAGTTTGAGCCTTAAGAAGGCTTGGCTCGAGCCTGTGCTAATTAGAACAAATAGCCTGTTTTTAAATTTGCCTAATAGTCAGATTAACGCTGAACTAAATATTAACGGCCATAAAAAATTAAGCTTAGATAATAATATTGATTTGCAAGATCTCAAAATATCTTCTTTGCCTCTTTTAGGTAAGCTCACAGGCCCACTTGAATTAGATTTTTCAAATAATGATTTAGCTCAAACGCAAATTAGAGGCAAGCTTAATATCTCAGGTCTAGATTACTTGGAAGACGCTTTATTGCTAGGAGATATTGAGCTTTCTGGCAAGCTATCTTCACCGACAATATTATTAAATCTTAATGCTCAAGGCTCGGCAACGGGTAGCCTAAAAGCTGTCTACCAACCTAATCTGGGTTTCTATTCACTGACTAGCAATGTAAACTTTGCCGACTATAAAAGTGATTTTAGCTTAAGCTTAGATAAAGCGGGTTTTGCAGCTTCTGGGCAAATGGCCTTTAAAGACTATGGGCTGTTTTTAAGTGAGGATAGAAATGCACAAAAAATAATACTTAATGGCCAAGGTCGGCTTGAAAATTGGCAAGGTTATCTAGATTTTAAAAACGAGAGCTTGGCACTTGGCGGTCAATTATCAGCGATAACTAGCTCTTTAAGTGGAGCTGTGACTATGCAGGGTAGCTGGGCAGCAGAGAGTGACTATTGGTTAAAGGGCGACTTGCAAGATATTAATGTCTTTGGGGTTGAGCTGGGTAGTGCAAATCTTCATCTCTCACAAGGGGATAATAAACTAAGCTTAATCGGCGAAAAAATTAGGGCAAGTGCTTTCTTGTCAAAACGATTTAGTTACAATATCGAGTATTTAGCAGCATCACTTAATGATAGCTATTTTGCAACTTTGCAAGGTGATGGAAACTTGGGAAGCTCTGAGTTTCTGCTCGAGCTTAATGGGAGCTATGCTGAGCAAGAATTTAGCCTGCCATTAAACCTAAGCTATAGTGATAAGCTTTTTAAGATTAAAACAGATGCAGATATTTTTGACGGACATATTAACTTAGATGCAAAGGCTGATCTAGATTCTGGCTGGCAGGGTAGCCTTAGTTTAAACTCTTTAACTCTAACAGAATCAGAAATATCTTATCAAGCTAATATTTTGGGTAATATTATTGACCCCATAATTACTGGTGACTTAAATTTTAGCCGAAACCAGGCATTATTAACAGGTGCTTTACAGATTAGTAGACTTGAAATTTTATTAGATCAAGCTCTTAGCTATCCGCAATTAGACCAAGAGCTTGGGATAGAAGGTAAGCTTTGGCCAAAGCTAGATGTGAATATCTCTAGTGGGGATAGCAGTTTGCGTGTACTTGATATCGATAATAAATTATCAGCTCAAGGCAATATTGATTTTAAGCTAGCTTTTACTAAGATAGCCATAAAAGCTTCAAAAGATTTTGTTGATATAAATGTTGCTTTCCCAGATATAAAAGATTTGACTTTTGCTACTTCTTTAGCACCGAGCAGCTTAGAAAGTTTTTTATTAAACATTAAAAATGAAGGCTTATCTTTTGAAGCAAATAATGCCGCTAGCGGTAGTATAGAACTTGCTATTAAAGATAGATTGTCAGTAACTATTAAGGATTTTATTTACCAAAGCCCATATGGTGAATTTAAGCTTTCTGGGCAACTTGGCGAAGCTAAAATTTGGCAAGGTAAGCTAGTTGCTAGTTTAGAGAGGCAAGATTATTTAAATTGGCTACCCGAAATAAAAACTTTAGATTTCTCTTTAATCGGCGCCGATGATTATTCAATCATAGTAAATTCTGGGGATTTGACTTTTGATATTAATATGGATGAGAATTTTGCTGCAACTATTAAAGCCAAGACCTCTAGAAATCAACTGATTACAGATTTAAGATTTGACCGCTATTTTGGCTTTAGTGGTTTATTTGGTTTTGGGTATTTTCTTGTTCATAAACAAGAAGCAAGCGAAAGTCGCTTGAGTGCGGATTTTCATATCTCTAAGGGCGAAATTATTGGTTCAGGAGAACTCTCAGTCTCTGGTCAAAAACTTAGTTTTAGCCAAGCTTGGGGTTTGGAGAATATTTTGCCTAAATTCTTAAACCCAATTAGTTCTAATAAAAAAGAGCTTGATTTACGAATTGATAAAATAGCTCTTGAAGATTTACCAATATTTACCAATAAGCCCCTTTATTTAAAAGCTCCTATTAGCGGAGTTTTAAGGCTTAACCAAGGGCAGGTTATTGCTAGTTTTCAAAGCCCTAATCTAACGGCTTTAGATAACAAGTTGCCGCTAAAAATAGATATGATTGGTAATTTGAACAAGCTCGAGCTGACCGGAAATATTGCTAAGACTACGATTTCAGGGGCCTTGTATCCAGATAATATAGATTTGTTGTTTAGGCTCGAGCATTTCCCAATAGAAGCTTTGGCCGAGTCCATAGTAGGGAATACCAATGTAAATAGCTCTGTAACTGGTATTTTAAGATTTCAATCTTCTTTTAATGATATTAAAAATGCCGATATTCGTTTTGCTAGTGAACAGATTGTGCTCGAGCAAAACGGGGTAGAAAGTATTGGCAATCTTAGCTTTAGCTATCAAGATCAAGAATTGGATATTCCTAAGGCAGAGTTTTTTGGAGCGGGTCATTGGTTTGTTAGTGGCAAAATATCTTCCAATGAATTATCTCTTAAGATGGATGCCCAAGATGCAAACTTCAATGCATTTATTGCTCTTATTCCTCAGTTCTCTATTTTTGATGTAGGGGCTACTGGCTCACTAAGTATTAGTAGCTCAGGTAGCTTAATAGAGCCAAATTTGCAATTTGATAGCTCAGCATTAAATATTACGGTTGCTAATACTGAATATTTGCTTAGCAACGCACATTTAGAACTTATTAAAGATAAATTAGCCGCACAAGGAAAGCTGACAGCATTGTCACCAATTTCTGGTGACTTAGATTTAAGTGCAGCAGGAAAGATTAAATTACTACCTTGGCAGGTCGAGAATTTTAGATTAGATTTTTCTAGCCCTAGTACTCAACTTACAATTGGCGAGCTTAGAAACTTTTCTGGGGTAATTAGTAGAAATACAAACTCAGCTTGGCTAATAGATGCTAAGGGGAGATTAACTAATGAAATTAAACTGTCAGGTTCGCTCAATCCATTTAATGTTAATCTAAATGCCGAAAAAATTAATATAGTTGCACCAAGATATTTTGTGGCAAATGCTTTATTAGATGCCAATATAAATATCAATTACAATAAAAACATCTTTATTTCTGGCGATATTTTTGCTCATAAGGCCGATTTGATAATATCAGGTCGAGAAAAAAGACCAAAGCAAGAGCCGAGCAGGGCACTAGAACATATCTTCTTTAACGACCTTAAAATCTCAGCCCCACAAAAGATATTTTTGAATGAGCCAGTTGGCTCGGCCGAGATGAGTTTAAATACAATACTTACAGGCACAGCAGCAAAGCCAAAATTAAGAGGTCGCGCTGATACCCTCCGAGGAGACTTTCGTTTTTCGGGTAGGTCTTTTATTATTGATAGTGCCGCAGCTATATTCCAACAGGCTCGTGGCATATATCCCCAAATAGATATTAGAGCGCATAGCTCAATTTCTAAAAGAGGAATATTGCGTGGAGTAGAGGATCGTTTATCTATTATTGAGCCCCGTAGCGATACTGTTGAGATAGTATTGAAATTAATTGGTAGTGTAGAGGCTTCAAACAACAGCAATGCAGCCTTTAAGCTAGATTTGCAACCAAGTCTTAGTTCAAACGTAATTATTCAAGATTTGAGCTTTAATAATAGTCGCAAGCTAAATGATAGTGAGCTGTATAGCCTTTTAACTTTGGCTAAGATAGAATTGCCCTCAATTATATCTGATACAGGTGGTGTCGCCGAGACGGCATTGCAAGGTGCTTTAGATACAGCTATTGATGTTTTAATACTCTCAGCTTTGCAAAAAGAACTAGGTAATGCTTTAGGGGTAGATATTTTTGAAATTAGAACTACCCCCTTTAGCGCACTATTTGAAGGTCAAGAAGATTTCGGGGTTTCTTTGCGTATAGGTGCTTATTTAGAAAATGATTTATTTGCTAGCTATAGCTTTACAAGCCAAGGTTTTAGTTCAGAGTTTTCTTTAAGCCATGAGTTTAGTTTGCGTTACGATTTAGCACCACTTAGCTTAGATTTGCGAGGCAGGCTAAACTTTTTAGAAAATGATTTTTATACTCCAGTGCCAGAATTTGCCTTAGATTTAACCTATGCATTTTCTGAACTCAGTTCTATAGAGCTTGGTTTAGATATTTCTAATAGTTCGCAAACTGTAAACTTTGGAGTTGGTTTTAGATGGTAATAACTTGTATATGTTTTACCAAAAGGAAATGATATTTTAGATAGCTGATTATAAGAAAAGCAAACTTATAATATTTTCTACCCAAGGGGTTTAAACTCCTTGGATAAATTTGTGAAGACCTATTACTGGTAGGCAATTATTATTTGAACACATGTCTTGTAAAAATACCTTGAAAGAGCTTCATAGCTTAAAACGTGCGTAACATCGGTTAAGAGTAAGAGTTCTGTAAGACTGCTTTGCTAAACTACGTATCGAGCTTAGGAAAACTTTCCAAAGCTGAATTCATAAAGAGGCGCTCGCC
>CAMZLP010000012.1 GCA_947311535.1 uncultured Deinococcota bacterium
CGATATCTAGCTAGTTTAAGTTTTTACTGTAAAGCTGTCAAGCTAAACTAGCTAAAAAATATTCTAATTAAGCTAATTTCTTAATTAGCCCTTAGCCTCTCTAGCTGCAGCGCGGTCTTGTTCTTGGCGCCTAACATCAGTTTTGATTTTAGCAGCTTTGCCGCGTAGCTCACGTAAGTAATACAGTTTTGCACGACGAGTTCTACCACGGCGAACAATAGTGATTTTCTCGATTAGTGGTGAATGTAATGGGAAAACACGTTCAACACCTTCACCAAAACTAATTTTACGAACAATAATAGTAGTGCGTGCACTATTTTTACCATGCTTGCGGCTAATTACAACACCTTCAAAAGCTTGAATACGGCTACGCTCACCCTCAGTTACTCGGTAATCAATACGAATAGTATCACCCGTATCAAAAGTCGGTAAGTTATCTTTAATATATGCATTTTCAATAGAACGCATAATAGCGCCTTTATTGTATCTCATTTTTAAACTCCTATAATTGCCTTAAAAAGGCACAGCCTTGTGATTTTAGCGTACTTTATACCTAAATTGCAAGATTCATTCGAACAAGGCATGATAATTCACGTCTTTATTTTGGATAATTTCCAGTAATTCCTTTAAAACATTGCCAGTTAAGCCCCAAATTAAGCGATCTTGAAATTGGAAAAAATGCAAATATCGACGATATTCCATAAAAATTCGCTCCTCAGTGTAGGTCTCTATTTTCAATAAATCTTCTATAGGAGCTGTAAAGACCTCAGAAACTTCGTCAGAATTAATATTTAATTTTTGTGGCCAATCTATAACTGCTACAACTGGGCGAACAATATATTTCCCTGGTGAAGGGTGCTCACTTAAGTAACCAATCGTTTTGGCTCGAGTCAAATTTAAGCCAATCTCTTCACTAGTTTCTCGTAGGGCTGCTTCTGTATAAGTTTCATGCTCGTCCAAACGCCCCCCCGGAAAAGCAATCTGACCAGCATGTGATGAGAGTTGCTTTGAGCGCACTGTAAATAATATCTCTAAGCCTGTTGGAGTTTTTAATATAGGAACTAAAACAGCAGCTCTTCTAAAACCTTTAATGTTTAACTTGTTCTTTTTATGTTTTAAAATCTTCTTTTCTAAATCTTCTAACCTATCCACAACATAAGCCTAACAGACAAATTGTCAAAAAGCATCTCGAAGAATTCATATTTCTACACATTAAAAACATAATTAAGCTTTAGTTTTTGCCAAAACTGCTTCTCGCAAAGCAATTTCTGGATTAATACCATTAGCTTTACTATAGCTAGAAATTGCCAAAAGCAATTCACCAATGTCTTTCTCATTAGCTAACAAAGCTTCAGTTCTAGCTAGCAAATCTGCCTTAGTTGGCAATTCCCAAGCTAATTTCTTAGTTAGCTCAGCTGCGCGCATTAGGCTAGTCAAAGATTTTGGTACAGAATCAAGTGGGCTTTTTTTAGCTTTTTCAGAGTTTTTTATCTCTTGCCAATTAGCCACAACCTCGTCAGCATCAGCAACTGTAATATCTCCAAATACATGTGGATGCCTACGGATAAGTTTTGCAATAATAGCCTCTTCAATATCAGCATAACTAAAGCTATTTTCTTGCTCGGCAATTACAGTATGAAAAGCAATTTGTAACAATACATCACCTAGCTCTTCGACAATCTCGTCATTATTACCCTCTGTTATTGCATCAACTGCTTCGGAGGCTTCTTCTAACAAATAAGGTCGTAAACTCTCATGGGTTTGTTTTATATCCCAAGGGCAGCCATCAGGCGCACGTAATTTTCGCATTATTTTTAGTAATTCTTGCATTATAATTTTTCACCAAGCCAATAGTTTTCCAAAGAGTTAAAACCCCAAAGATAGACAAATTCTTGCATTAGAGTCTTATACCTGCCCAATGACTGCCTCTTGCTCTGCCATCACGCCTATGCGAATAAAATAAATCTCTATCACAATGGGTACATAATTCTAAGCTAAGAATATTTTCTGCTAAAACCCCAGCTTGCTCCAAAACAAATAAATTAGCTTTTAAGTTATCTAAAAGAAAGTGCCCACTACCGTCAGGGGTATAAACAGAATCAGGGAAATCAGCATCTCTAAATTCTTGAATAGTCTTATCATCAACCTGATAACAGTCACCCGCAATTCCTGGGCCAATTACTGCTTTTATATCCTCTGGTTTTGAAGAATAATTATCTTTTAGGGCAGTAACTACATTCCTAGCAATACTTGCAACTGTACCTCGCCAACCAGCATGAGCAGCTCCAATTAGATTTTTTACAGGGTCATAAAATAAAATTGGCAAGCAGTCAGCAGTATTAATAATCAAAAGCAAATCCCTTTTATTTGTAATCATGGCATCTGCTTCATAATTGAACCAAGTTGGTTTATCTAAAACAGCAACCCCTCCCCCATGCACTTGCTTAATTGTTGCCACCTTGTTTTGTCTTGTATCAAAATATTTGTAAAACAAATCTCGGTTTTTAGCTACAATTTCAGGCTCGTCAGCAGTACTTATTCCAAAGTTTAAACTACTATAAACTCCGCTACTAAAACCACCTTTACGAGTTGAAAAAGCATGTGGGATTTCTAAGAAATCTGTCACAATTAAACCATTGCCATTACTAATCATTAGCTAATTATTATATGAATATTTAATTTCAGCAGTATTGGCAATTCTTAAAACCAAGTTTGATTAGCAATATAGGGTCACTCTTTTAGAACCGCTAAGAGTGATTTAAGCATTATCTCGCTTGGTGCATATTGCCCTGTCCACATTTCAAAAGCTTCTGCACCCTGATAAACGAGCATGGCCAAGCCATTTTGTACCCTAAGCCCTGCTGCTTCGGCATCATGCAGTAGTTTGGTTTTGGCAGGGCGATACACAATATCACTCACAAAAGCCGATTTTGGCAAAACCTCTACTGGTGAAATCTGGGGGTCTTTGCCATTATGCTCCATACCGACCGAGCTTGTGTTAACTAATAAATCACAGTTTTTTATTTTTTCATTTAGCTCTGTTTTAGCTATCGCTTTTATATTGCCAAAATCCGAGAACTCAGCGGCTAAATAATTAGCTTTTGAAAATGTTCGGTTATAAATATATAAATTACTAACGCCCTCACTAAGCAATGCATAAGCCACCGCTCTTGCAGCGCCCCCTGCACCCAGCATAAGAGCAATTTTCCCCTTCGGTTTAAAACCAGCATGTTCTTTTAAAGCCCTAATATAGCCGCTTGCATCGCTATTGTGACCCTGTAATTTAGCACTATTATTTACAATAGTATTAACTGCTCCAATAGCTTTGGCAGCCTCGGACAAAGTATCCATATAAGGCATTACCGCTAGCTTATAAGGAATAGTCACATTAGCACCAAAAACATCATTTTGGCGCAATAGTTCTATAGTTTTTGATAAGTCTTTTGGTAAAATATCTTTTTTAAGATATTTGGCATCAATGCCCAAATGCTTAAAAGCAGCATTATGCATAACTGGGCTAAGGCTATGCCCCAGCGGGTGACCTAAGATATAAGTTTTTTTCAATTTTGCAACTCTTTTATTATTTTTACTGTTTCTATTATGTCATTATCAGTAATATGATAGTGGGTGACTAAGCGAATAGAATCACTGCTAAGAGCGTTTGATAAAACACCTTTTGCTCGCATTTTTTCGGCAAAAACTGGGGCGTTTGGGATACTAAAGAAAACAATATTTGTATGCACTGAAGCTAAATTTATCGAAATACCATCAATATCATTTAGAGCAACTGCCAAGGTTTTTGCTCTTTTATGGTCATCAGCTAATCTATCAGTCATAGTTTCTATGGCTACTATACCGGCCGCTGCAATAACCCCAGCCTGGCGCATGCCGCCACCAAACATTTTGCGGTAACGATGGGCTTTGCTAATAAAATCTTGGCTGCCTAAAAGCACAGAACCAACAGGCGCAGCCAAGCCTTTAGATAAACAAATAGAAACTGAATCAAAAGGCTCGCAAAGCTCTTTTATTGATATATTTTGAGCAACTGCAGCATTAAATGCCCTAGCACCATCTAAATGAAGCGGCAAATTCTCTTCTTGGGCAAGTTCTGATATTTCTTGACATCTCTTTAGGGGTAGAACTGTTCCACTGAAAATATTATGAGTATTTTCCAAAGCAATTAAACCAGTAGGAGCTTGATGAATACTACGGTTTATCGATGAACGGATTGACTCGACAGCTGGTACCCCCAAGGGGGCATCTATAAGCCTAGGTATAAGCCCGCTTAAAACACTAATAGAACCAATTTCATATTCGTAGATATGCGCTTTTTCTGGCATTATTACCTCATGCCCTCGCTCAGCATGAGTAGCTAACGCTACTTGGTTGGTCATAGTGCCAGTTGGCATGAAAAGCGCAGCTTCAAAAGCTGTCATATCGGCAAGCTTGTCTTGTAATTCTTTTACGCTTGGATCTTCGCCGTAAACATCGTCACCGAGCTTGGCATCAAACATTGCTTGCTTCATGGCTTGGGTGGGCAAAGTAACTGTATCTGAGCGTAGGTCAATTATTTTCATAAGAACCATATTAACACGGCATAAGTCGTTAAATTATTGATAATTCACCTTGTTAGCTATAGCTAAAATACTTTGATTTGGCATAAGAATATTTGATTTGACATAAGAATAATAGTAACTCTAGCTTCGGTTTAGACCTAAGGCTTCAAGATTTCATGCTTGGTCTTAAAAAAACACTATTTTATGTTATCCCGAATTAGCTATATTTAAACTGGCTTCTAATTCTGGCTCATCAACTACTAAAACCTCGGCTATTTCTTCACCCCAGACATGCAGCATTTTTAAAACTGGCCCTACTCCTCGACCGATTTCAGTTAGGCTGTATTCAACCTTAGGTGGTACAACTGCATAAACCTCTCGGTGAATTAGGCCGTCTTTTTCTAGGGCTCGTAAAGTTTGAGTCAACATCTTTTGAGTAATACCCGGTAATAGTTTTTTTAACTCACCGTAACGCAGAGTATCATCTAGCAAGAACTTAAGTATAAGCCCTTTCCATTTACCACTAACCAAGTCTATGGCAAGTGTGAAAGAACATTGATAAAGTTTTTCATTGTATTTAAATTGTTTCATAGTACGCACCTTTTGGTATGTATATACCTTTTAGTATAGTACTTGACTATACCACATGCATAGCTTAAGCTTCAAGTAGTTTTTAAAAAGGAGCTAAAAATGATTGATAAAAAAGAAATTCTACAAGCCCACCAAGATAGATTTGCTACTAAAGATTTTGACAGTAGCAAGAACATAACTGATGAAGATTTAAATTTTATTTTGGAAATAGCTAGGTTGTCACCATCTTCGTATGGGCTCGAGCCTTGGCAATTTCTAGTTGTGGAAGATGCTAAGGTGCGCCAAAAACTACTCCCAGTTGCTTGGGGACAAGCTCAAATCACAGATGCCAGCCACTTAATTGTTTTGTTAGCCAGAAACGAAGATAGCTTATTTAAGCAGGGTTACTTACGTAATCATTTTGAAAGCCGTGGCATTAATTCGGACTTTTATGCCGAAAACATTGGCAATATTCCAAACTTAGATGAATGGACCAAAAGACAAACCTATATTGCCTTGGGCAATATCATGAGCACTGCCAAAATGATTAATATTGATAGCTGCCCTATGGAAGGCTTTAGTTCTGCAAAAGAAGTTGCTGAGGTCTTGGGCGTTGATAGAACTAAGTTTAATGTATCAGCCATAGTGGCTTTAGGCTACAGTAGCAGCGAGCCAAAGCGAGAAAAACAACGCCTAAGCCCTGATGAAGTTATCCAGTTTTATCAGGCTTCTTAAAATAAATTAAAACAGAAAAAGAATTAAAGAACCCTTACTAAAGCTTTAGTTCTTTTCTATTTTAAACGCAGTTTTTCATCTTAGTCATCAATTTGACATCTTTCTTAAGAAAAGAAAACGTACACTAGCAAAATTCAGACAATCTAATCTGACAGATTATTGGAGAAATTATAAAGAAAATTATTGTATTATTATTAGTTTTAATTATGGCGATTAGTCTCGCCCAAACCAGCAACTACAAATCTAATACAGCACATACTCATGTTTTATTTAAAGCAAAACATTTGGGTGTTGCTTATACCTTTGGCCGTTTTAATGACTTTTTAGCTATTAATCGCTTATCTCAATCAAAAAAATCAAAAAAATAAGCTACTAAAAACTTGAAATAAAAATTACAATATTGGTCATTAGCAAAAAATTGGTTAAAATGAAGCAAATAAGTTTTTCTTTGAAAGGATTTACATGCTCAATTTAGCTCATTTTGTCCGCGAAAATAGTATTCACCATCCCAATAAAACAGCAATTCGTTTTGCTGATAAGTCTTATAGCTATGCTCAATTAGAGGCTTTATCTAACCAAATCGCAAATTATTTAGTATCAATAGATATAAAAGCCGGTGACAAAGTTGCTCTTTCTTGCCCAAACTTGCCTTATTTTGCTTTTGTTTATTATGGTATTTTAAAAGCTGGGGCAGTTGTTGTACCACTTAATGTGTTATTAAAGCCACGTGAAATTGCCTATCACTTAGATGATAGTGATGCTAAAGCGCTTTTTGTTTTTGAAGGCACGGCTGAGTTGCCTATGGGGCAAATGGGCAAAGCAGCCTTTGATGAAACTGAAACTTGTAAAAATTTAATAGTTATGACGGCTAACCCAGCCGCTAAAAACCCAATAGAGGGCTCTACCCACCTGAGCAGTATTTTTGCTACAAACAGCACTAGCTTTGATATGCTTGCCACTCAAGAAAGTGATACTGCGGTAATTTTGTATACTTCAGGGACAACTGGAGTTGCCAAGGGGGCAGAACTAAGCCATTCTAATATGGTATTTAATGCCATATACTCGAGCAAACTCTTTAACAAAAATATCCCAGTTAGCGAGCGAACTGCACTTGTAGTCTTACCTTTGTTTCATTCTTTTGGTCAAACCGTTTTAATGAATGCAATGTTCTATACTGCTGACACAATTAGCTTATTAGCAAGGTTTGACGCTGAACAAACTCTAGAAATTATCAAAGCTCATGATGTCAATATATTTGCGGGCGTACCAACTATGTATTGGGCACTATTAAATCAGGTCAAATCTGCCAATCTAGAAACAATTCAGGCTGTTAAAAATAATCTAAAAGTCTGTGCTAGTGGTGGCTCTGCCCTGCCTGTTGAAATCTTAAGAGCTTTTGAAGAAGCTTTTGACGTACCAATTATGGAGGGCTACGGACTCTCAGAGACTAGCCCCGTTGCTAGTTTTAACCATTTAGAAAGAACCCGCAAACCCGGTAGCGTTGGCCAAGCAATTTATGGTATAGAAATGAAAATTGTCGATGAAAATGATAAAGAAGTTGCCATAGGTGAAACCGGTGAAATTATTATCCGTGGACACAATGTTATGAAAGGCTATTACAAACGCCCAGAAGCCACTGCTGAGGCTATGAAAAATGGCTGGTTCCACTCTGGCGATATTGGCAAAATAGATGAAGAGGGTTATTTCTTTATTGTAGATCGAGTAAAAGATATGATTTTACGTGGTGGCTATAATGTTTATCCACGTGAAATTGAAGAAGTTTTAATAACTCATCCTGATGTTTCATTGGCGGCTGTAATTGGCATACCTAACGATGCTTTAGGCGAAGAAGTTTGTGCCTATTTAATACTGAATGATGGTGCCAAATCTACTGCCGAAGATATAACTAACTGGAGCAAAGAAACCATGGCCAATTACAAATATCCAAGAATCATTAGAATTAGAGAATCTCTACCTATGACCGCAACAGGCAAATTGTTAAAACGAGAGTTGAGAAATGAAGAGGCTTGATTATATCAACTAAAAAATAAAGACTAGCAAATTCGTTGGCAGTAATTAACTTACTTCTTTTATATGCTGGCATTGTTGACATATAAATATTAATCCAAAAGTGATATGTCAATTTTATTATTGGATTTAAACAATTTTAGGCTAAACTATAGCTAGGAGAAAATAATGAACCTAAAGAATTCAAATATTATTGGGCATAAGCGTAATACTGGTATTCCGCTGGACTTAAGTCTAATTGAAGATGTAGCCGTAAACCGCAGTGCCATTGAAAGACGGGCAGCAACACTCACAACTAGACGAAGCGTAAAAAAAGAATGGCAGGCAGCTTGGCTACTAAAAGCCATCAGCTGCATGGATTTAACAACTTTGGCAGGTGACGATACTAGTGAACGGGTAAAACGTCTTTGTGCTAAGGCTAAGCAGCCAGTTAGACAAGATATTTTAGAAGAATTAGGTATGGCAAAAGAGAATATTACTGTAGCAGCTGTCTGTGTTTACCCGACTATGGTTGCTACTGCTGTAAAAGCCCTAGAGGGTACAAATATTCCTGTAGCTTCAGTGGCCACCGGCTTTCCATCGGGGCTTATGCCCCTAGAGCTAAGGTTAGCAGAAATAAAATATGCTGTTAAAGCGGGAGCCAAAGAAATAGATATTGTAATCACCCGTGAGCATGTTTTGACTCAGAACTGGCAAGCCCTCTATGACGAAATTGCTGCTTTTAGAGAAGCCGTTGACGAAGCCCATTTAAAAACAATCTTGGCAACTGGTGAGCTGGGTACTTTGCGCAATGCTTACAAAGCCAGCATGGTTGCCATGATGGCAGGTGCAGACTTTATAAAAACTTCTACTGGCAAAGAAAAGCTAAATGCCACTTTGCCTGTTAGCTTGGTTATGGTTAGAGCCATTAAAGATTATTTAGAGCTAACTGGCTTTAAAATCGGCTACAAACCTGCTGGTGGTATAAGCACTGCCAAAGATGCCTTGGCTTGGCTAATATTAATCAAAGAAGAGCTTGCTAATGATTGGCTAACTAAGGACATGTTTAGGTTTGGAGCTAGCAGCCTATTAGGAGATATTGAACGTCAGCTCGAGCATTATTTAACAGCCCGTTATTCCGCCTCCTTCAGGCATCCAGTAGCTTAAACACTTAAAACCATGCCCCTATCACGTACACTTTCGGATAAGCTCGAGGCTTTGCGAACTTGGTCCAAAGATAAAACGGTATCCGCAAATTAAATTTGTAAGATTTTTGTATGAGAGAAAGCTGTAAACTATTCTTACTATGTTATATCCACTATTACCAGCAGATGCCAGACGTAAATCACGCAAAGAGTTAAGAGCTATTGTTGAGCAATGTGAACGAGTTCTATTAAATGGTACCTTCACTCACCAAGAGATGATTTCTTTAATCGAAAGTGAAAAGGAGCTTCTCAGACGTGAAAGAATAGATATTAAGAAAACTATTAGCGAAGCACAAATGATGTATAGCTCTAGTTCTGGTTCTGGTATAAAAGCAAAACCCTAGCGATATGGCAAAACTAACCTAACTTGGCATAGGAGCTAGTAACAGCAGTAGATAAAAGCAACTTAATAAAATATTAAAAACCTTTAATTACTACTTAATAGGCAGGGCTAAAACCTCGGTTTCGACGTAGGTTTTCGAACTTTTATAATCATCTATAAAAGCACTATCTCAGCTTATTTCAATTTGGATATATAAGCAGTAGCTAGATAGCAGGCCTACTAGACGCTTTAGCAATTAAAAAATAAAAACCCCCACAACTAAATGCAGAGGTTTTTTACTAATTAATATCATCAATAGCTTAAAAAGCTAGCTAACTTTTTGATTGTTAAAAAACTGGTCCAAATCTAAACCCAAACACGCCACTTGGGTTTTTTTCACTAAAACTATAGTCCAAACGAACTGGTGGCAACGCAATACCACTAAAACCTAAATTAAGCTGAATCCCTAAACCTGCACCAGCCAAAAATGGAGTACTATAGGGCGTATATCCTGGCAGATGTGATGCCCAACCAAGGTCAAGATAAACAAAACCTATTACTGTTTCTGTGGCTAAGGTGTCCAACCCAAAATCATAGCGGTATTCAGCTGTACTAATAACATATGATTGTGACGGATTTATATCTTGTCTGGTAAATCCTCGTAGTAATCTCGAGCCGACTACACCACTACTCCCACTTACTGAAAAATACTTATCAGATGGATAATCTCCACCAAATTGATGACCCGCTGTAAACCTAACTGCAAATACATGGTTTGGATCTTCTTCACTTATTTGAAAATAGGTTCTCACCCCAAATTCAACCGGAACATAGGTATAAGATTGCACAGCTTTTGTAACACTATTACGATAATCATTACCAAAGCCTAATGCTATAGAAGCATCAGCATGGACGCCATTACGTGGAAAATTAGGGTTATCTCTATCATCATAAGTGATTGAACTACCAATACTACTAGCAAAGCCATCTTGCGGTAAAAACTCTAATGATTCATTTTCTGGTAAAGCACAATTCGCTGCATTGGTAAGTTTTCCATCAGCATCTAATTTACATTTTTCCCCTGGCTCTAAAATATAATCGTTGTAAGAAAACCTTGCTGATACTCCTACTGTAGTAAATGGAGCAACTCTTCTACCTAAGCCTATGCCAAAGCCTGTGTCACGCTGGGTATAATCACCAATTAGTACTTTTGTATCATCACTACAATCATTGTTTTCACGCTTATCAGGATCTAAACAAATTTTAGTGCCATCTTTAGCACTCATCGCCTGATTAGCATTAAAATTACTAAATAGCGAAAAAGAAATTCTAGTAGGTGTTTCTTTAAAATCTAAGGCGTCAATATATAACCAAGGTATAGAATAATTTATACTACCACCTAGTAAAAAGCCTATATCAGAGGTTTTTGCGGCTAGTTGACCACCCATAGTATGCCCACGACCCAAAAAATTTGTATCTTCATAAGAAGCACTTGCTTCAAAACCAGTTTCAGCAGTGGTAGCTCCTGAGCCAATTGTATAAGCCAAACCTGGCGAAAATACTGCCGTAGATCTTTCTTTTAATTGGATAACTACAATTACTTCATCTACCGCAGTTTGTCTAAACTCTGGTTGGCCTAAGAACTCAAAAGCACCCAAACGCAAAGAGTTTTGCACACCACGAGTAAAGCTATTACGATTAAAAACACTGCCTACTTCTGGTAAATAACGCGTTAGTAAAAATTCTTCAGATTTAGGTTCTTCTTTATCAAAATTAACTTCATAACCTGCAATTTTTATCTCGGTAATTTTTTGAGTATAAACGCCATCAAGATAATTAAATTGTGGGCGCCTTACTACTATATAACCCTGTGCATCATAGATATCAAATATCTTAGTAAGATCTTCAGTTGCTATTGCAGAACTAAAGTTATCGCCCTCTTTTAAATCAAAGGCAGCTATTAAATCTTCAGTTGGAATTACTGTATTACCAACAATTTCAATCTTTTCTATTTTTCCTGCTTGCTCTGGTGGACCTGCAACAAAACGTAAGCGCACCGTATCGCCAATAATGATTGGCGATGAAAAATTAATGTTTTGATTTAATTCGTTAGAAAACTTTTTAGCATCTGCTAAAAGCAAATCATAATTAAATAAATCACCAACTGCTAGGCTCAATTCATCACTATCTACAGCAATTGCTGAGCTATCAATACTAGAAATACGCAATTCGCGGCAAACAAGCTTTAAATTACCATCTATTAAGCTTGTTTTACCCGCATTATCTATGCCACTGCCTCTATAGCCAGCCTTATAGTACTGTTTAGCAACTTCACTTACCGAAGCTGTGTATAAATCAAAATTAAACTTCTTATTATCTAGCAATGGTCGAAAAATTGAGCTAATCTTTTCATTTTCCAATACTGTGCAAGATTCAACTTCCAAATTATCGAGCTTTGCAGCTTCATCTATTGTATAAACAACATCTACCAGTTCTTCACCATCTGCCGTATCAATATCGCTTGGAGTAACGCTCAAATGAACTTCAACATTAAATGGATAACCACGCTGTCTGTAAAGAGTAGTAATGCTTTGAATTAGCTCATCGGTTCTGGTGGTATTTAGGGTTGCACCAACTTCTATTAAATTACGCCGCAAAAACTCTTCTAATTGGCTTTCATTGAGTAGGCTCGAGCCTACCACAGCTGCACTGCCTATCTTAGGATTGGGCTCTACTTCTATTACCAATATTGGCCCAACATCTTGTTTTTCTAGGCTTACTACTACCTTCTTAAACAAGCCTACGCTCAATACTAGATTTCTCTCTGATTCCAGATTAACATCTGCAACATTATCGCCCTTACGAGACTTAATTAAGGCTTTAATTATAGTTGCATTATCACTGTCACCAACTATCTTAATCTCAACTAAATTTCCCTGAATCTCTTGGCTAAAGCCAATTCCAATAAGTAGTACTAAGAATAGGACTATAAATTTTCTAATGTTCATAAGACATCTTAACTAATGTATTTGTGAGAATGTGAGAATCAAAAACAATCTTAAGGCAAAATATAAAATATTTCATAAAATATTAGGATTATTACATACTTTAGTATTGATAAAGCATGATTTTAAAAACCTACTTTTTTGTTTTTTATAGCTATTTAATTAAAGATTTACCCGTCATTTCCTTGGGCTTTTTAAGCCCCATAAGCTCGAGCACAATCACAGCTACATCTCCCAAAACCCCACCACTGGCAATTCTTATATCTTTTTTAGTAATAATAAAAGGCACAGGGTTAGTAGTATGAGCCGTATGCACCGAAGCATCTTCATTAAGCATTTTCTCGGCATTACCATGGTCAGCTAATATCAAACTAATACCGCCTTTGGCCTTAAAAGCTTCGACAATCTTACCCAAGCCCTCATCTGCTGCCTCACAAGCTTTTATAGCCGCTGGGATAATCCCAGTGTGGCCAACCATGTCAGGATTAGCATAATTGATTAAAATAAAATCATCATCATAGTTTTTTATACGCTCCAAGGTTGCAATAGTTAATTCTTTAGCACTCATTTCTGGTTTTAAATCATAAGTTGCTACGTCTTGGGGTGAGGGCACAATTTTACGGCTTTCACCCTGATACGGCTCTTCTCTTTTGGCATTAAAGAAAAAGGTGACATGTGGGTATTTTTCGGTCTCGGCAGTGTGGTATTGAGTTTTACCAGCATCACTTATTACTTCTGCTAATGGCTTAGCTATTTCTGGCAGTGCAAAGGCAAAGGGTTTGTGCATTTCTTTATCGTATTCCATCATTGAAGCATAATGAATATTTTTTAAGTTTCTACATCTATCAAATTCACGCCAGTTTTCATCAGCTAAAAGAGCATAGCTAAGCTGTCTGGCCCGATCGGCTCTAAAGTTTGTAAAAAGAATAGAATCACCGTCTTCAATTGGAGCAGCATTTGCTATGGTGGTGGCTTTTATGAATTCATCGGTTTCGGCTCGAGCATAAGCCATTTCTACGGCTTCAGTTGCAGTTTTGGCATTATATTCTGCCTTGGCACAAACTACTGCGTCATAAGCTGTTTTTACCCTCTCCCAACGGTTATCTCTATCCATAGCATAATAACGACCTATTACAGTAGCAATTTTTATAGGGCTATCTAGTTCTTTGATCTTGGCATTTATTGCCTTTATATAGTTTATAGAACTCTTTGGTGAAACATCACGACCATCGGTAAAAATATGAATATAGAGCTTTTTTAAATCTTTTCTTTTAGCTAGTTCTAAAAGAGCTAATAAATGTTTTAAATCACTGTGCACTCCCCCATCACTAACTAAACCCATAATATGCAAGGCTTTGTCCTTGGCATTGTCGTAGACATCGTTTAAAATTTTATTTTCAAAAAACTCGCCACTATCAATTTTATCTTGAATATAGCTTAGGCTTTGCATAACTATCCGCCCAGCTCCCAAATTCATATGGCCAACTTCCGAATTACCCATTTGCCCAGCTGGCAAACCCACTGCCTTGCCAGAGGCTTCTAATTGACTATGCGGATAATTCTGCCAAAGCTTGTCAAAATTTGGGGTATTTGCCATAGCTACGGCATTGCCTTTGCTTTTTGGGGCAATACCAAAACCATCTAAAATTACTAGCATTACTGGTGGCATATTTTTTTCTCCTTTTAGCTCCAACGACCCAATGCCCGTGTAACACGGTGGTCTAAGCTATCAAAATCTATTTCATTTATCTCTTCTATTGCTTTAGAGAGCTTATGTGCTAAGTAAGAAGCTGCAACTTGCTCGAGCTCGAGCCTATACTTAGCGTCAGTTAAAACTAAGGGCAATAATTCCTGCATCCGTTCTTGTAGTTTATTTTTAGCCAAATAAATCGCCACTTGGCGTTCTTCGTTGGTTAAAATTGATCTTTCTAAATTAGTTTGCACAGTTAGCTTAACAGCTTCACGCTCTACTTTTACGCTATTGGCATAGCGCTCACAAACTGCACAAAGGTCTTTTTTATCTGTTAAAACCTCGCAAACCAAACATTCTTTCCAACCCTCTTCTTCACGTTTGGCTCTAACAAGCAATAATTTTTTGGCTGTTTCAATAGCTGGCTTGGCCAAATCATCAGGCAAATCTAAACTCGCTAAATCTTTCGCAATAGCTGCTAGCCTTTTGCTATCAACAACTAATTCGTTCTTTTCTTCTATTTCTTCTATTTCTGAGACCTTACCAACTACAAAATTAATATCTCGTAATTCTTTCACCTTGTACTTTGCTCGATAAACATCAACGAATTTTTGCCTTTGCATCATTAAATGCATAGAAGTCTCAGAATCACTAACATCAACATATAAAACACCATCACGTAAAACTTTGGCATTGGTAAATTTAGCAACCTCTAAACCAACTACTTGTGGCCAAAGCAATACGGCATTAGCTCGCTTAACTGCTCGCTTCATACCACCGCGCCTAAAAACTTCAGCTAATAATGATGACATATCTTTAGTCACCCAAAACACCACCTGCGAGCTGATAGAATTGGTCATATTTTGGTGCTAGCTCCGTACCTGTAACTATGGCTTGAGGGATATTGCTAGCAAGGTCCAAAATAAATCCACGCCTATTAATATCTAACTCAGCACTAAAATCATCTAATAGTAAAAGTGGTGCATGGTTTTGCTTTTCTTTTAATAATTGATACTCAGCAACTTTTAAAGCCAAAGCTGTGGTTCTGGCTTCACCACGTGAGCCATAGCTTTGTACGCCATAATTATTTAAAAATATCTTAATATCATCACGATGCGGGCCAACAACTGTAATAGCCCGCTGCTGCTCTTCTGCTTTTGATTCCAGATATAAATCTTCTAAACTTTTACCTTGAGACTGTAAACTAAGTGATAATTCTTTGCTGTCACTGGCTATTTCCGAATAAGTTTCTTGGGCAATTTCAGCAATTCTTTTTATAGCTCGCTCACGTAAAGACATTATTTCGCTGCCAAGTTCCAAAAATTTTTGCGTCCATATGGGCAAGCTCTGGTCAGTATGATTTTTTAGGGCGGCATTACGCTGTTCCACAACTCGATTATACTCTTTTAAAAGGAGCGCATAGCGCAATGACAAACGTGATAACAAACTATCTAAATAAGCTCGGCGTTTTGATGGTGAACCATGAACCAAGCTAGCATCTTCTGGACGAATTAGTACTGCCGCAAATTCTTTAGCAAGATCAACAGCTCGCATATTCTGAGAATCTATCCGAATGCTTTTATAGCCAGACGATAGGCCAATCTCAATTTTTTGCTGAGCAAAACCACTATCTATTATTAAACTTACATAAGCCTCTGTTTCATCATGTTTTATTAAATTGTCAATTCTTCTTGCTAATACTTCGCCTGTATAGGCTAGATAAATTGCCTCTAAAATATTTGTTTTGCCACTTGCATTTTGACCAACAATTGCAGTCAAACCTTTAGCAAAATCTAGTTTTGGCGTTTTTAAATTACGATAATTTATTTGTGAAAAGCTAAGCAGCACGTTTATAGTCTACCGTAGCTAAGCCAATAAATGCTCATTCTAAATTTCTTCTACTGTTTCCCTAATTGTTTTTTTACTTGTATCAATCCGCAAGCCTATATCTCCGATTGCAGAAGCAGACTCAAGGATTTTGTTTAATTCTAAAAATCGCTCTAGCTCCCAAGCTAATTGGCTATTATTTCTGTCAACAATCCGTTTTCTTTACTCTTCTTCGTTACAGCTTAAATAAAGAGTTTTGATATTACTATCTAATTTAATTAGCTTAGTTTGCAAATTGTACAAACTAGCTGGGTTTTCAAAAACATAATTGATTACAAAATTTTCAATATCACTTTGCTTATGAAAGCTAATCAAATAAGCAAAAGTTTCATAGAGATATTCTGCCCAATTATTATCACCGTAATCACGGGGAAAAATAGCCCCGATATAGTCGCCATCTAACATGATAGATTTTTCAAATTTTTTGCCAAAGCCCAAGATATTGCTGTTTTACCTACACCCAATAAAGCATTGATTATTAGAATCACAAATCAATAATAATATTTATAAATTAGATTAAAGAAACAGGGCTAACAATAACCCCATCAGCATCGCCATAAACATAGTGATTAGGCTGCCAATCAATATTGGCAAAATTCACTAATAAATCAGACTCACCTTTACCAATAGTTGGAGCTTTTAAAGGGCAACTAGCCAAAGCCAAAACTGCTATATCAAGATTAGCCAGATGATCTACCGAACGAACTGCCCCATTTATAATAACGCCAGCAATATGCTTAGTCATAGCTAGCCTAGCCAAACTATCATCCATAAGAGCATATTTTAAAGAGGCCCCGCCATCAACTACAATTACCGAAGCAGCTTGGGCAGTCTCGAGCATCGCTTTAAAGACCAGAATATCTTCATGGACTTTTACGGTGCTAATTGGGCCAGAAAATCTTTTGCGTCTGCCATAATTTTTAAATATAGGGCTAGCCACTACAAAACCCTGATTGCTACCGAATTTATCACATAAATCTGTGGTTTTAAAAATAGCCATTTGTTTTATTTTAGACTTATTTTAAGTACAATTCTGCGGTTTTATTCACAATATTTAGGGGCTTGTTACCTTTAGATTGTATTTTATTTCTTGGTCAATATAGTTTAGGACATCAATATAAATTATCCCAGATTCAACTTTTGATATTTTATGCTCGAGCCTAGTCCTAGTAGTTTTATCCAAAAAGTCTGCGTCATTATAAGATAAACTAGTCATTGCTTCTCCCTCACGGATAGCAATGTCAACATCCTTACCAAAACCATCTAAACTTACCGTTACAGGTTTATCCGTTGGTACTATTACTTTAAAACTATGATAAATAACCGTACCGTCCCAAGCACTTAGTTTGCCACTGAAGCTTCTATCCAACGCAATAAAACCATAGTCATCACTGGGCATAGCATCAATCATATTAAGGGCATCATCTTTTAAATCCGTGGTGGCAAACAAACTATAATAAGAATCAGCATTAAGGGCATTAATTACATCAACATAAATCACTTTGGCTTTTGGTTCAAAAATTGTAAATACGGGGTCATTGACTGTAGATAAATCTGAGTAGTCAGTTTTATCATAGTCAGTAATTTTTTGATCATATCTTATAGCTAAATCTAGGTCACGATTATGCCCATCAACTTCAATAGAAATAACTTTAGTCCCTTCTGGGACAGCTATTTTGTAAAGATGATAAACATAATTATGCTCATCACCAGATATATAGCGGCTTATTTCTTGGTCAAATCTTAGCTCTGCATATTTACTGTCACTGCCTTCTATTTTACTAAAGTCAGTTCTCTTAGGCGTTTTGTAGCGTACGGCTTTTATTTCTTGATCTGCTTTTTGCTCGAGCATAAGCAACTTAATTCCCTCATCTGCTAAGCTTACATCTTTTACATATGCAGCTATCAAACCCCAAATAAAATTTATCGGCCTTATGTAACCTTGGCTCACTTGCTCAATATCATCAAAATAAAACTGAGTTGGTATACCAATAAATTCCCCTTCTGGGTTTAAGGCTGCCCCACCAGAATTACCGCCCGAGATTTTTGTGTCTGTTTTAATCCAGCTATTACCTGCATTTAATTGGTCTTCACCAAGCCAGCCACTCATCTCTCCCGAGGTAACGGAAATTGTATCACCAGAAACCGCTGGATAGCCCACAATTGTCAAATCATCTCCTGGTATAAGCTCGTTAGCATCAGCAATAGGAACCGTAGGAAATCCACCTTTAACAGCTACTCCATCAGCGGTTTCATATATCTTTAATAAAGCCAAATCATATTCAGGCAAGCCAGCTACAAATCTAGCCCAATATTTAAATACTGGCAATTCCGAAGTTTTATTAGGGTCAGTCATATAAATTGCATGATAGTCATCATGCGTAGCAGCAATATCATCGCCCACAACATGATAATTGGTAAGCAAATAACCACTAGGGCTAATAATTACCCCTGAGCCAGACCATGGCTGAAAAAGACCTAAATCATTGTCATAAGGCACAATATAAACTGTGGCCGCAATAATATTTTTTCTAGTCTCACGGGGTATTTCAGCCATGGCTAAAGAACTTAGCCAAAAAGTAATAGTAATTAGTATTAAATAATATCTTTTGTTTTGAGTCATAAAAGATACTATAAGGGATTTAACAGCTATTATCTGTAAAACTGCCCAATATTTCTTTAAGCTATAAGTACTTACTATCTTCATCAGTAAATCCCCTAAGTTAGGGTATTATTTCAAGATTGCCATCAACTTTTAAAATAATGATTCCAAGTACTATAAGCATATTAGTTGCAAATAAAATCCAATTGTGAGGAACATAGATTCGAAGTTGAGTTTATTATGTTAAATAAGCTTAAAGTCCTGTTTGTTAGTTGTAAAAATCTTGTGATACATAGTTTAGGCTAATTGAGTTCAGGTACTTATCTCGATTTGCGAGACATTGTCTCAGTTTTTGAAAGAACTAGATAAAATTTACGCATATAGCTAAGTTTAAAATGGCTAAACCTCTTACTATATTTAGGAGTTTTGATAGATTAATTGGGGTATAGCTAAATCACCTTAATTTGTCATAAAAATTAGTGATGGCTCTAGCTAAAATAGACTGACCAAAACATTTAAAACCCCTTAGTTATGTCTCAATGAGCAGGACCAAAGCCCTGGTTCCAACGTAGGATTTCAAACTTTTATGATTAATTGGATGAAAATACTATATCAGTTTATTTCGATTTAGCTATAGCAAACTTGTAAAACTCGTTCCCAAACCTTATAAAGTAATCTTCATTGAAATAAAATAAAAAAGCCTAACTTGATAATGCATCAAGCAAGACTTTTTTATTTTAAAAAGTCAATTCTAAAATTCAGATGACTTGGGGAATACAACCCACATAATTATATAAGGTATCACACCTACACCAAAACCAAATAGGGCAATTGCAAATAGCACTCTTATTAAGGTTGGGTCCTGATTAAAGTATTCAGCTAAGCCATAACAAACCCCAGCTATAATCTTATTCTCTTTACGAGATGCTCTTTCTAGTCTTTTCGAGGTTTTAGTTTCTACCTTAGGTTCTGCTTTGGCTTCTTTTTTTTGTGCTTTCTTAGCGGCTTTTTTAGTTTCTTTTTCGTTTTCCATAGCTATACTTTAATAGCCTTCTAAAATAAATACATCCACCTTTAGTATTATTTTTAAAAACATGGCAAAATGTATTTAACACTTAGAATTGAGCTATGGCAAAACCACCTCTAGTTACTAATAACCTTGCTAATTTTATTGGCAATACCCCAATAGTAAAATTATCTAAAGTCGTTAATAAAGATATGGCTGATGTTTTTATAAAGCTAGAAGGGCAAAACCCAGCGGGCTCTATAAAAGATAGAACTGCAATGGGGCTAATTTTAGATGCAGAAGAACGCGGTATTTTAATTCCAGGTTCTGGGCAAACTATTATTGAGCCTACTAGCGGTAATACTGGTATTGGCTTGGCATTTTTGGCGGCTATGCGAGGCTATAAATGCATAATAGTTTTACCTGATAGTATGAGTGAAGAACGCAAAAAAACCCTAAAGGCTTATGGTGCCAAGTTGGAATATACTCCAGGACATTTACGCATGCAGGCTGCAATCCCAAGAGCTAAAGAACTAGCCCAAGAGCTAAATGCTTTTATGCCCAATCAATTTGAAAACCCAGCTAACCCCAATTATCATTACCGCATAACAGGTCCAGAAATTTGGCAACAAATGGAAGCTAGAATTGATGCTTTTGTTTGGGGTTCAGGGACTGGGGGTTCAATTTCTGGCATTGGCAGATATTTAAAAGAGCAAAACCCTAATATAAAGATTTATGCCGTAGAGCCTGCCCACAGTGCCGTTATTAATGGTCATAAAAAGGGTGAGCACAGGTTTCAGGGCATGGGGCCAGGCTTTATACCTAAAAACCTTGACCTAAATATTTTAGATGCCGCCAAAATGGTTTATGAAGAGGATGCCTTTCCATTAGCAAGACGCTTAGCAAGAGAAGAAGGAATCTTTGTAGGCATGTCTAGCGGTGCTGCTGCTTGGGCAGCCTTAGAAATAGCAAAAGAGCTTGGGCCTAACAAAAGGGTACTTACGCTAGCTGCTGATAGTGCAGCAAGGTATATGTCTACTGAACTGTTCGAGGTTTAGAATGCAAAAAAATAGCTTGTTATTTATTATTTTAGCTATTCTTAGCACAATTATTTTACTAATAATTTTCTACCCTACGCCCAAAACTGGCAACCAAACTACTGATACTTTAAGCAGTAGTTTTGCCAATACTCAAGAAAAAATAGCTTTTTTAAAAGAATATGTAAACTTACCCTCAGAAGTAGAAGCCAGCGAATATCATATTGTTTATTTTTCTGGCTCTGGTATTGGCATGGGGCCTAGCGAATGGGATTTTGAAATGGTGTTTAGCTTAAAACCAGAAAACCTAAAATACTGGACCAACAATATTCAAGAATCGTCCACAGCTTTTGATTTGGCTTGGGCAAAAGAATTGCTACCAAAAGATTGGCAATTAAGTTCAAAACCTAGCTACTATGCTCGCTCCGGTGAATTAACTGTTTTTGAAACAGAAAGCATTATTTTATGGAAAATAAGTACAATTGACTAAATACTAGCTAGCTAAAAATTGCAAAGCCCTGTTAGAAGACCAACTTTTACAATTTGCTTAAATTTGACAATCTACTTTAAGGGATTGGTTAATGTTAATTTTTGGCAGTATTAGGATAGTACTGTTATAATTAGCTGTCACTAGGGGTGCCAACAATGGCTGAGACTAAACCCTTTGAACCTGAACCTGTTAATACGGGCGTAGGGATGTGCAACAAATGCAAAATGGTTGTCCTTTCTGGTGATAGAAAGGTTTTTTATGAAAAACAAGAAGCAGAAAATAAAGAAACTAGAAGCTGGAAGACAGAGGCTAGAATTTACGAATTTTAGTTCTTTTAAAACAATCTCAATCTTAGCGATAACTATCGTCTTTTCATTACTATCGATTGTGAGTGCCCAAAAGCTTACAGTTTTAGTACATGATTCTTTTAGTATTTCTGATGGGCTTATTGCTGAATTTACGGCAAATACTGGTATCGAACTTGAATTTTTAGCAGCGGGTGATGCTGGACAGGTATTAAATAAGGCTATTTTAACTCAAAAAAATCCGCTCGCTGACGTACTTTATGGCATAGATAATAGTTTATTGGCTCGAGCCCAATTATTTGATATCTTTAGAATCTATAAAAGCCCGAAGTTATCATTAGTTCCAGATAGTTATATTTTTGATTCTCAAAATACTGTAACCCCAATTGATATTGGCTATGTAAATTTCAATATGGATTTAGCATATTTCAAAAAAAATAATTTAGAATTACCAACTGATATTATGGACCTAAGCCAAGAAAAGTATAAGGGGTTAACTGTAATAGAACACCCAGCTACTAGCAGCCCTGGTTTAGCATTTATGCTAGCAACCATAGACCGTTTTGGCGAAACTGGTGATTATACTTGGTTGGACTATTGGTACGATTTAAAAAATAATGACTTATTAGTAAATGATGGCTGGAGCAATGCCTATTACAATGCTTTTAGCCGCTATGGTGGCGACAGGGCAATTGTGCTTAGCTATTCTACCAGCCCAGCCGCCGAGGTCATATTTGCCGAGGAAGAATTATCATCAGCACCAACCGTAAATTTATTTTGCACAAAATGTGCTTATGAGCAAATAGAAGCTGTAGGAATACTAAAAAGCAGTCAAAATCTAGAACAAGCCCAGCAATTTATTGACTTCATGCTTTCAAAAAGCTTTCAGGAAGATATACCCTTAAATATGTTTGTTTACCCTGCCAATAAAAATGCTGCTGTCCCTAAAGAATTTGAACTCTACAGCCAAAAACCAGCAGCCGAGCAAATTGCTAAATTAGATTCTGCCTTAATTGAAGAAAATTTGCGAACTTGGTTACGTGAATGGACTGCGGTAGTAGAGCAGGGTAAAAAACCATAATTATATTAATAACAAGCTTTTTTCTTTTCTAGACTGGAGTGTTATTATAAGCAGCATGGAATTAAAAGAGCAATATAGCCCAAGGCAAATTAATCATTTAGGCATATTTGAAGAATCTGATTGGCAACTAAAGACTTATAGTATTTTACAAAAAGAAAGAGAATTAGATAATAAATTAATAAAAACCGCTCAGGGTCTGGCTATCAAAACTTTACCCAGACCCGCCAAAAACCCAGACCGCTACGGGCTTGGGTTTATCAACGTGCATCAAGGTAAAAGCTATGATTTTGTAAGTATTGCTTATTGGGCTTATAATACTGAATTAAAAATGCAAAGCTATATTAGAGGCTCGAGCACAAGCTACCAGTTAGAAGCTATCATCTCTAATGAAATTTCATCTGATATTTGGGACATACAATTAATTTCTTTTGAAACAAAAGCTTGGATAAAACACATTTTAAAAGCAGAGCAAATAAATATAGAAGACTATTTAAATGATACCCTCAGTAAGTTAATTTAAGCCAATTTTAGCCAAGGCTTGACTAGCTGGTAAAATCTCTATTCCTCTATGGCAAATATAATCTAGTAATTGGTCAAGATTTTGTCTTTGCTCCCAGCCTAAGTCATAGCTACTATGCAATGCAAAAATTAGCCACTTGCCCTCTCTATCAGCTTTATCTACCAAGTTCTGATAAAAATTATAAGATTGATTATTATTGATATTGTATCTGCCTAATGCATAAGCGTCAGAATAAGCAGAATTTAGATAATACCCACCCGTAAAGGCCGCAATATAACTTTCTTGAGAAACATTTTCTACCAAATCATTATAATTACCATATGGGTAGACCATGGTTTGAACATTAAAATTGTAAGAACTAAGTTGTTTTTGGCTAGCTATTAACTCGAGCTCGAGCTCGAGCCTATTCAAACTAGCTAAATCCTTGTGATAATAGCTATGTGATGAGACTTCCCAACCTATTGCTTCTAATTCATAAATTTCTTGTGAATTCATATATTGGCGCTTGCCCATAAAACCTGCCACAATCGCAATATTGCCAGTAACATTACGTGGCGCAAAAATTGTTGCTATTATTTCTTTATCCATTCTTTCTCCGTCATCTAAAATAAAACTGACCGTAGCAGCGCTAGCAACGGGCTGCTGACATTCTTGATGGCTATCTAAATACCACGCCTTTAAAGACTTGCTGTCTAAGCCATATTTTTCTAATAATACTGCCAAATTTTCATCTAAGGTTGCTAATTTTAAAATGTCAATTTGCACATAGTCCAAAATAGCACCATTATCAAGTAAGGTAGCTACCGCAGCAAGATTGCGTTTTAGAAGCGCAATTTCTAACGGATTAGTAGTTTGAGCTGCAAATACCGAGTTACCTTCGGTACGCCAAATTCTCTCGTTAGGGTCAAGCCCAGAATCTATTAAAGCCTGAATCCTAGGCCTACCCGACATTGCTGCCGCAAAAGCTAGGGTTCTATATTTGAGATTTGCAACACTATAGCTATTTAAATATTCAGAAATAACAGCGGCAATGCCTGTACAATGCTGAACATTAAAAGCCGAGTAAATATCTTCTAAAATACAAGGATAAGAGTCAACAATTAAACGATCATTAAATAAATCATAAAAATAAATGCCTTCATCTAAAAATGCTCCGTTTTCTAATAAAACTCGAGCGATTTCAGCAGAACCTTGATCTTGCCTATTAATATATGCCAAGGCATTTAGACTACCATTAACATCTCCACCATATTGGAGTAGGGTTTTTAATATTTCGATATCCGAGTATTTTACTGCTGTTTGAACAACACTACTACCTTCTTTAAGACCAGCTATTTGGTAATTTACATCTGCTCCAGAATCTAACAAAGCTACTACCATCTCAAGATTACTAGCGTTAACTGCCTCAATTAGTGGGCTAAGCCCTTCTTGGTTTATTTGGTTTACATCAAAACCTAAGCTTAGCAAGTACTCAAGCTCTTTTAAATCACCTGCTCTGACCGCCGAAAATAAATTTTGCTCGGCATTGGCAGATATAGAAAAAATAAAGAGAAAAACAATTAAAAATCTCAACATTAGCTATCATCTTATAGTTAAATCGGTAAAGATAGGGTAAAAAATCGATAACTATTATAAAAGTTAGATTATCTACAAAACTATCCAAGCAAAATAAAAGACCACTTAATCCAAAAATAGAACCACATAAGCCTAATAAGGCCTAATTAATAAATATTTCGCCTAAACTCCAAATAATGAGATTATTTGAAAGGAGCTTTATGTTAAACCGAAGAGAATTTATTAAAAAAACAGCAATTCTGGGTTCAGCCATAGCTTTGGGCAAAGATTTAGCTAGTGCTAAAACTATTCAAAAAGCTGAACCTGCATTATTATTTTTAAAACGTAGTAGCTATGGTGTAAAAAAGGAAGACTACGACCACATTAATAAAATTGGCATTAAGGACTATTTAGAAGAGCAATTAGCAGTAGATGAGATTGAAGATGAGATTGCCGATAAAAAACTAATAGCCCTTAATATCTTAAATATAAATCGTCATGACTTATTTGCAGTTAGAAACTTAGAGTCTCGAGCTTATAAAGCTTTGCTAAAAGCCTTTATTCTGAGAAGGGTCTATAGCCGTAAACAATTATATGAAAAAATGGTCGAATTCTGGTCTGACCACTTTAATATTCCTGTAGAGAGTTATCCTGAAGAGGTTCTTATTTTTCAAAGAGAAGTAATACGCAAAAACGCTTTAGGTAATTTTAAGACTATGCTCTTTGCAACGGCAAAAAGCCCTGCCATGTTACGCTACTTAGACAATGAAAATAATATTGCCGAGCATCCTAACGAGAACTACGCTCGAGAATTACTTGAATTACACAGCTTAGGGGTTGATGGCGGTTACACCGAAACAGATGTTAAAGAAGTGGCTCGAGCCTTAAGTGGTTGGAGCATACATAATGGCACCGACGACGGTTTTATCTTTAATGATGATAATCATGATAAAAACGAAAAGACTATTTTAGGGCATACCTTACCAGCTAATCGCGGTATTGAAGATGGCTTACATGTTTTAAATATTGTAGCAAATCACCCAAGCACTGCAAAATATATTGCCTATAAGCTCTGCCGTAGGTTTATTAGTGACAATCCGCCTAAATCAATTGTTAACAAATTAGCTGATATTTATATAAAAGAAAAAGCTGAGATAAAGCCAATATTAAGAGCGCTTTTCAATTCTGAAGAATTTTATGCGTCTTCTGGTCAAAAGCTCCGCAGGCCTTTAGAATTTTTTATAGGCAGCCTAAGAGCCACTAATACCGAAATACTTGAATTTTGGCTACTCGAAGAAAGCCTGCTAGAGCTAGACCAATTACCCTATGGTTGGCAACCGCCTGACGGCTACCCCGATGTTGCTAAAAAATGGGCATCGGCCAGTGGTTTATTAATCCGTTGGAATATTGCTAACCGCTTAAGCCACCAAGCCTCGAGCACAAGTGAATATGGCTATTATGGTGATTTAATGGCAAATCATGATAATCTAGCTGACTTAAAGACAGTCAAAGAACTAGTAGAAGAGGTCAGCAAACAAGTATTTGGAGCAGTTTTGACTGGGGATAGGCTCGAGCCTTTTATAAATTTTGCCTCTGATAATGCTGGTGGTAATGAAACTGTAAATAAATTTTTAGTAGCCAGAAAACTAGCTAGCCTTTATGCTCTTATGCTTTCTAGTAAAGAATTTCAGTGGATTTAAGGAGGGGTAATATGAAAATTTCTCGTAGAAATCTAATAAAATCAGCTACCGCGGTTGGGGTTATCGGTGCATCAAAAGCCTTGTTTCCAAATTGGATGCCAAATTTAGCATTTGCCAGTAATTTTGAAAAAAACCCAGGTGATATATTAATTACAATTTTTTTACGTGGCGGTATGGACGGTTTAAGTGTAGTTGCGCCTTATTTTGAAGCTTCAAACTACTATGACTTAAGACCTACTATAGCTCTTGCTGAGCCAGAATCTGGCGGTAGTATTGACCTTGATGGTCGCTTTTCTCTGCACCCAGCAATGGCAGCTTTAAAAGAGATTTATGATGACAAAGCTTTAGCAATAATCCACGCCACGGGCTCAACCGATCCTAGCCGTTCACACTTTGATGCCATGCAATTTATGGAACACGGTACTCCGGGTAATAAATTAACTAGCTCGGGTTGGCTGGGTAGGCACTTAGAAACTGCAGCTTGGGAAAACAGGTCCCCTTTTAGAGCCGTAGGTATGGGAGCTATTGTTGCTCAATCTTTGCGGGGTTCAGTTGCACCATTGGCTCTAAAATCTATCAGTGATTTTCATTATAAAGGCAAAGAAAGTGAATTTTTGCGTTTGCAAGCTAGCCTTAATTCTCTTTACAATAGCTTTCAGCCCGAAGACATTTTAGATGAACAAGCCAAATTGGTTTTTGAAACAATAGAGCTTTTAGATGGCTTAAATCAAGAAAATTATCAAACAAAAGCAAATTACCCCGATAGCGACTATGGTCGTGGCCTAAAGCAAGTAGCTCAGCTCATTAAAGCTGATTTAGGTTTAGAGGTTGCCAATATTGACCTAGGTGGCTGGGATACTCATGAAAGACAAGGCACCATAGATGGTGAATTTAACGACTTAGTAAGCGAGCTAGCAAACGGTTTGGCGGCTTTTTATAGCGATATGGCTGATAAAATGAAGAACATAACGCTTGTAGTTATGAGCGAGTTTGGGCGACGGGTTGAAGAAAATGCTAGCTTTGGCACAGACCACGGCCATGGTAACGCCATGTTTGTTTTAGGTGGCGGTATTAATGGTGGTAAAGTTTATGGTAACTGGCCAGGCCTTGCTAAGGCTGATTTAGATGATGGCGACTTAGCCATAACAACCGATTACCGAGATATTTTAGCTGAAATAGTCCAAGCTCGATTATTGAACTCCAATATAAATAAGATTTTCCCAGATTATAGCTACCAGAGCCTTGGTATTGCTCAGGCTCGAGCCTGAAAGGATTAACTATGAAAAAGATACTTATTAGCCTACTATTAATACTACTTAGTTTTAGCTTTGCCGACTTTTTAGACTCTGATCAGTTTAAAGATTACTCTGAAAAAGAACAAGAGATAATTAAAAAAGCAGTAGCAACAGACGAAGTTCAAGCTCTATTGCCCCAGCTTATTAATTGGTCCATTAGCATCGAGCTAGAGGGTTACTGGAATTTATCATTTTATGAGGCCGACGAATGGATTGGTTATGTTTTATATGACGAGGCAAATGAGCAAATAAAAACTAATAAATTGCCCGAATTTTTAGCCGCAGATATAATTGCAGCTCATGAAGCGAATATAAATAAATATCTCTTTGATGACCCTGCAGTAAAAGCAATCATAGAAAATGCCAATATTTTCAATGAAGAATTAGAATATAATAAGTACGGTAATTACTGGTCCTACTATCTCTACAATGGTATTGATGCTTATGAAATTACAATTTATCCTGATAAAGAAGACTATTTTGCCGTTGATGAGATTAGAGATTACCATGCTTTTAAAGAAGATGAACAGTTAGAAATAAACCGTAATATAGCAATTGACCTTGCTTATAGCTCGCCAAAAATTGACCAAGCCTTTGCAGATGTTGATGATTGGTTTGCTTATGCAGAGCATTATGAAGATAGCACTTGGATTGTAGAATTTGCTGGCATGGGTCGAACCTTGCTTAGTGTGCTTGTTGATATTGATAATAAAACTGTGCTCGAGAGCAATCTCCCCTAAATAATTTCTTTATCCCCTAGTCTTCAATTTCACTCACTCCTTTTGAAGGCAATAAAAAAAGCTTTTGCCTAAAGCAGCAAAAGCTTTTTTATTATTAATTGAAATTATTCACCAAAAACTAAAGCATTCCTTAATGCTAAAACATCGTCAAAGTTTAGTTCTTCAGCTCTTGCAGTAGCTACTTCTTCAGCAGTGAATTCGGCAAAATCTTCTGGAAGTTCTTGTTCCCAAGAACTAACAATATAGTTCAAAACGCCAGCAATGTCTTCATCACTTAGGCTACCCCAAGCAGGCATAGCACCATTAAAAGTGTTTTCAGCAATTGTAATTTCACCCATCATGCCAAATAAAACCGCTTTTATTAAATAATCACGGCCACCTTCAACAACAACTATTTTAGAAACATTGCCATTTAAATTAGGAAACGCACCTGGTAAACCGTCACCAGTAGCTTGGTGACAAGCAACGCAGTTAGTACTATAAACAGCTTCGCCATCTTGGGCAAAACCAACTGCTAAAAATGTTAAAACCAGTATTGAAATCAAATAACGCATAATTAACTCCTCTTACATAGGTATAAAAACCTAGCTAGCAAACAGTCTAAACGAAAGTATATTATTTAGACAAGGATAAAAGTCCCTTGTTAAGGTAGGATTAAGAATTAATTAATAGATTTCTTTTGGGCCAGAAACCTATTCTTAGAGGGTTTTATCCTCATTATTAACATACTGCCAAATAACGAAAAAAGCAAATTCTTAGCATTAGATTAGAAACCAAAAAAAGCTCCATTATTAAAATAGTCAAATGTCCTTTTGTAAACTTGGTAAGAAATAGTAGTATATCCCTAGGGGTATTTGTAGTTTTGCCAACTTAGCAAAATACCTGCTTAGAATATAGTAATTTGATTTTGCTCGAGCATAAGGAGATAAAATGTCAAAAACGCAAAAGAGTTCTAAAATTCTATGGATAATTACAGCAATAGCAGCAATAGCAATAATTGCCATAATACTTATTGCCACTAAAAAAACCGTGCCTGCCGACTTTGAACACACGCAATTTGAAACAATCTCAGGCAAAAGCTTAAGCTTAAGCGATTTTGCCGGTGAAGCAATGGTTATTAATCTTTGGGCCACTTGGTGCCCACCATGTAGACGTGAATTACCATTACTAGCTAAAACTGCTCAAGAAATACCTGATATTAATTTTATATTTGCAGAACAGCGTGATGCTGCCAATAACGTAAAAAGTTATATGAGCCGTAGTGGCTTAAAAATAGAAAATTTAGTTTTAGATTTTGATGGTAAATTCGGTGATAAATACGGCGGCAACAGCTTACCAATGACAATTTTTATTGATAATACTGGTAAAATTGCTGCCATACATAATGGCCTAATTAATGAAAGCCAGCTAATGGCTAACCTAGATAAAATCCGTTAATAGACAAAACTACTATTTTGCCCAGTTATCAATCTTTAGTGATTCTATTCTTCTAAAATGTTTTTCATTATTTGCTAGCAGGGTCAAATTGTAAACTAAAGTTGCAGCAGCAATCTGCAAATTCATATCAACTATTATTGAAGATATCTCGGCTAATCTATAAACTCTAGTCGGTTTTTTTCTTGATTTTTTGATTTGCGTACCTCATAAATTAACCTACAATTACTAATAACAACATTGTTACGGAGCTTCTATAAATTATCAAATTTTCATAAACTGTTTAATTATTGTTCAAGCTATAAATCAAAATATCAGTATCAATCAACTGCTTGTGTCATAAATACAGTTCTTAAATTGCTACCCGAAGCAATACTTGTAGCAAAAGGGTAGCACTTGTTAAAGGCTGGAGTGTGTACACAAAATAGTGTATACTATTGATATGAAGGTAAGTGTCAGAGAAGCACGTAAAAATTTTAGCCAACTACTCAACTATGTTGAAGCTGGTGAAGAAATAACTATTACCAGAAATGGTAAGGAAATTGCTAAGCTTGTTTCGCAAGCAAAAACAAAAAAATACCTTCCTGACTTAACAGAATTTAGAAATTCTATTGATTTGAAGGGTGAGGATATGAGCCAAACTGTTATTAAAATGCGTAAAGAATCTCGCTACTGAGTATGTATCTTGATACCAGCGTAATAGTGGCCTATTACTTGCCCGAAGAAAAGTCTGAAAAGGTGCAAAATCTATTTACAACAAATTCTGAATTAACAATTTCTGAATTTGGTCAACTCGAGTTTTATTCGGCTTTGAGTATTAGAGTACGTACTAACAGTCTTTTAGAAACTGATGCCAGAAGAATAATAGACATTTTTAATAAACACTTGTATAACTCCTATTATTTGAATAAATCTCTAAATTCGAAGCATTATAATAGGGCAGCAAACTATATTATGGCTCTTAATTTGCCACTAAAAGCACCAGATGCATTGCATTTGGCTTTTGCTGCTAGTCAAGGTCTAAAAATCATAACAATAGATAAGCAGCTTGCTAATAATGCTTCTAAACTTGGTATTGACTATGATTTATTCTGAACATCGCTAAAATAGACTCAAGAAAATATCAAAAAACCTTAGCCATTGCTCAATGAGCTGGGCTAAAGCCCCTGTTCATATAAGCTCGAACTTTTATTAGCACTTTAATGATTAATCAATCATGTCCAGAGTGTTATCTCTTTTAACTTAGCAGCATAACGCCTTGATAGTTTTAACTCACTGCGGTTTTCATCTTTCATACGTACCAAATAATTACCAGAAAACCAAGGCACCAATTCTGAAATATAGCTGATATTTACCAAATAAGCTTTATGTACCCGAACAAACTTGTCATTAGACAAAATGCTTTCTAGCTCTTTTAAAGTATAACGAACTACAAATCTCTCGCTATTGCTATGAGCATAAACCTTTTTGTCTTCGGCAGCAAACCAGTAAATATCTTTGTAATCTAATAGTAAAAGATTTTCATTTTCACGTTCTAACCAAATCTTTTTAAGGTCAGTAGTTTCATTTTTGATAAGATAGTTCTTTAAATCCTTGTTATTTTGTTCTCGCAAATCTTTTTTATCTAATCTTTCATTAATACGTTCTAAGGTTTTAGCTACTCGCTTTTCTGAGAATGGCTTTAGCAAATAGTCCAGAGCTGCCATTTCAAAAGCACTGGCTGCATGCTCGTTGTAGGCAGTTGCAAAAACTATAATTGGTGGCTTCTTCATTTCTATTATGGTATTGGCAACTGCTAGGCCACTTAGCCCTGGCATATTTATATCTAAAAAAGCTACATCTATTTCCTGACTAGCTATTAGCTTTAGAGCTTCACGACCATTTTTTGCCTCGTGTAGAATTGCCTTAGGCTCGAGCATATCCAAAATATAACTAAGCTCACCACGTGCTGGTGCTTCATCATCTGCAATTAAGATATTCATTATTCACTCAATTCTGGTCTTTTAGGTTCAAGACTGTTAATTGATTTAATTACTTTTACTAACGGAATTCTAAGCTGCACTCTAGTGCCTTTATCTACTTCTGATTCTATTAACAATCTATATTTATCGCCATAAAGCATGCGCAAACGGTTATCAATATTACGCAAACCAATAGCTGGTTTGCCCTGCCTTGAAGAAGATTGTTTTTTATTAAGGCCCTGATTCATATCATGGCTATCAAAGCCCACGCCATTATCACGAACATGAATTAATAAGTCGCTACCCCAGGATTCTATAGAAATAGTGATTTTACCGCCCTCAGTTTTTTTAGAAACTCCATGAATGACCGCATTTTCTACCAAAGGCTGTAAAATCAAAGTTGGTACAGGCGTTTCTAATACAGTCTCATCTGGGATTATCCATGCCACTTCTAGGCGTTCATCTAACCTAGCTTTTTCTAATTCTAAATAAGCCTCTACATAGCTTATTTCATCATTTAAACTCACAAAATCACCAGAGCCCAAAGCCCGCTGAAATACTTCTGACAAATCCAATAATAATCTTCTAGCGGTTTCTGGCTCGGTGCGCACAAAGTAGCGAATTGTATTTAAAGAATTAAATAAAAAGTGAGGATTTATTTGAGCCCGCAAGGCTCTTAGTTCACTTTGAGTGAGGGCAAGTTCAGCAATTTCGGCTTGCCTACGTGAAGCATCGGCCTGAACATTGCGAATTATTAGCACAAAAACCACCATTGCAAAACCCGTCATTAATACCACAGGTAATAATTCCTCAATACTTCCACTTGGGTCATTATTTAAAATTGCCACCAAATATCTTGCTAACAAAGTAATTACTAAACCCAAGCTAAAAGCAATAGCTGGCAAAAATCTTCGTTTGACAAACAATTTAGAACTCAAACCAGAAATCAAACCTACCCAAATTAAGGGTGTAGAAGATTCATCATATAAAAAATAGTTATAAAAGACCCAACGGTCATAGGAATCCGGTGGCCATAAAATGATATTCCAAAAACCTTGTAGAATAGTAGTAACAATTGCAAGCCCCAAACCCACCTGCCAACCACCCATAAAACCAGCAACAATCACCAAAAAATAGACTAAAGTAATCTCGTCTATATTTAGTTGATAAAGCCCGTAACCATAGGCAAAAAATATTATTTGAATTAGGCTAAACAATAAAAACAGCCATAGCCTATCTCGTTTACCCAATTTAGCCGAAACTACTCGACGAAAAAGGCTACTCCCGCTTATTAAGAATATGATTGTCAAAGGAATTACTAAGCCTTGAAAAGCTAAGCCTATTTCGTAAACATCAAAGCCAAAACTAGTTAGAGAGTTTATAGGGATAGGCTCGAGCTCAAACTTTCTACGCAGATCCAAAGTATAAATCAGCTGCAATATACTCACAATTAGCATCAAAGTTATAATTCCTTTGGTAGAATTCAAAAAAGAAATTAAAGATCTTACCCAAAGAGGTATAAACATGGGGCCGGTAACAGTCTTATTCACTTAGTTGATTATAATCAATATTTTTTATCGAGTCTATGATTCACCCTTAAAAGCTCATAAATTGCTCATAAGTGGTAATTAGAGATTTATGAGAGGTCTTCCATTGCAAGAATATAGTAAATTTAGGATAATGAAAATAGTCCAAGAATTTACACAAATCCCAAGCAATTCATTTTTTGAAACGCGTCCATTATGAACTACTAATAAATTTATGCTAATCTCCTCTGAATGTAATAATGGCTATGGTAGCGGCTATGGCAACGAAAAAGCAAAAGCTACAAAGTCTAATAATAAATTTAATAAGCCTAAAAAGACTAGCTATGGACTCAAAAATACTAAAAATGTAAATTAATCTTGCAGCAAATAAAAAACTTTGTTTTTAAAAACCAGTAACACAATTTAGATTATCAAGTTTAATATGATAATCTAAATTTACTTTTATAGGAGAACTCATGGCAAAAGAATTAAATAAGCATAGTAAAGTTGTTACCACAGGTAGCCACCGAGCAGCAAATAGGGCAATGTTAAGAGCTGTTGGTTTTGAAACCGAGGACTTTAACAAGCCAATTATTGGTATTTCAAATGGACAGAGCAATATTACTCCTTGTAATGCTGGCTTGGGTGATTTAGCTAAAGTAGCTGAAATATCCTTAAGGGTAGCAGGGGGCATGCCACAAACTTTTGGCACTATAACTATTAGCGATGGTATAAGCATGGGTACTGAAGGCATGAAGCTCAGCTTAGTTAGCCGAGAGGTAATTGCAGATTCTATAGAAACTGTTTGCCGCGGTCAAAGCATGGATGGTCTACTTGCAGTAGGTGGCTGTGACAAAAACATGCCTGGGGCTATGATTGCTATGGCTCGAGTCAATATTCCTAGTATCTTTGTATATGGTGGCACAATTAAACCCGGACACTATAATGGTAAAGACTTAACAATTGTAAGTGCCTTTGAAGCAGTTGGTGAATACAATGCTGGCAAAATAGACGAAGAAGAATTAACTCAGATAGAAAAACACTCTTGCCCAGGCAAAGGTTCTTGTGGTGGCATGTATACTGCCAATACCATGTCTAGTGCTTTTGAGGCTATGGGCATGAGCTTACCCTATTCTTCTACAATGTCAGCAGAAGATGAAGATAAGAGGGAAAGCACTGCCGATTCGGCTCGAGCCTTGATGAATTTAATCAAAAAAGATATTAAGCCAAGAGATATTCTAACGAAAAAAGCTTTTGAAAATGCCATAAGTGTAATTATGGCACTAGGCGGTTCTACCAATGCAGTATTGCATTTACTAGCCATTGCTTATGCTACTGAAATAGATATAGATTTAAATGATTTTGAAAGAATACGTAAAATAACCCCCCACTTTACAGACTTAAAACCAAGTGGTAAATATGTAGCTACCGATTTGCATCAGGCTGGTGGCATACCTTTGGTTATGAAAATGCTTTTAGAAGCTGGTTTATTGCATGGCGACTGTATGACCGTAAGTGGCAAAACCATTGCCGAAAACTTGGCTGATATAGATTCCAAACCAAATCCAAATCAAGATGTAATCTTAGCATTTGATAAACCTAAATACGCTCAAGGGCATTTAGCAATTTTATATGGAAACTTAGCCCCTGAGGGTGCAGTTGCAAAAACCAGTGGTCTTAAATCTACTAAAATTACTGGCCCTGCAAGGATTTTTGAAAGTGAAGAAGAATCTATGGATGCTATTCTTGCTGATGAGATAAAAGCCGGCGACGTTTTAGTAATACGTTATGAAGGTCCAAAAGGCGGCCCAGGTATGCGTGAAATGTTATCACCTACTAGTGCAATCATTGGCAAAGGCTTAGGTGACTCTGTAGGGCTTATAACCGATGGTAGATTCTCTGGGGGCACATACGGACTAGTAGTAGGCCATGTAGCTCCCGAAGCACAAGTAGGCGGTCCTATAGCTTTGTTAGAAGAGGGTGACAGCATTACTATTGATGCCGAGAAAAACCTGATACAAATAAATCTAAGTGATGAAGTCTTAGCTAAGCGCCGTAGCAATTGGACTGCTCCAGAAATAAAATACAAAACTGGTGTTTTATCAAAATATGCCAAGCTAGTTGGTACGGCCTCAAAAGGTGCTGTAACTGACTAGATAATTAAACTAGGCTAATTGTCCCTGTCATAATCCTTTCTATCAACTTAAAATACCTGTGTAGCATTTTTTAGGAACAGAGATTTAATCTCCTGATAGAAAGGATTTCCCAATGTACAAGGATATCAGTTTAAATATAAGCATAGAGGACATGATTAAAGGATTAAAGCATTATAAGTCATTGGCAAAGCAAGATTTACTGCGTGCAGATCAAACTGCTCAACCAGATTTATACAAAAGCCATGCTGAATCTAGAATAGCCATTTATAAGCTTTTGATAAATCATGCCAAAGATGAAACTCCTTCTGAGGTTGTAGAAAAAGCTCTTAAGCTTTATGAAAATGTACCCTTTATTAGCAAAGGCAAAGCCAATAGCCATATTAGAGATATAGCCCACGAGCATGCTTTAGAAAATTTCTTTTTGTTGGTTGGGCTCGAGCCTGATATCCAAAAACACTATTGGAGCCTAAGACCAAGAATCATTGACGAATCAGCAATATCTTCTTAGAGATTTAAAGCTAAAAAAAGTGTAAAATTAAAACTCGTGAACGAGGATAATTTTTACACAAAAAAACTAAAGCAAAAGCAGGCTATTTTGGCTCCGATGGCTGGCTATACTGATGCCCCATTTCGCTACTTAGCTAATAGCTATGGCAGCGCTTGGACAGTTACCGAAATGGTCAGTGCTAAGGCTTTAGTTAATGGCAATTTGCAAGGCGTAGAGATTGCTGCAGCCTATAAAAACGAAAAAGATTTGGTCATTCAAATTTATGGCCGTGAGCCCGAATTACTAACTGAAGCTGGGCAAATTTTATTTGAAAAATACCAGCCAAAAGCACTTGATCTTAATATGGGCTGCCCCGTAAAAAAAATTGTTTCTAAGGGCATGGGCTCGAGCCTAATGCAAGAGCCAGAACTAGCCGCTAAAATTGTTAACAACTTAGTAAATAAAGTTAAAATCCCAATAAGCGTAAAAATGCGTCTTGCTTATAAAGATAAGACCGCTGCTGGCATTATTCAAAAATTAGAAGATGCTGGGGCCAGCCTAATCGCAATTCATGCCAGAACTGCCGAGCAAAAATATACAGGAGAAGCCAATTGGCAAGAGATAGTCAAATTATCCAAATTAGTCAAAATACCGATTGTCGGCTCTGGAGATATAACTAGCCAAGCAGAGTTTGAAAACTATAGTAAGCAAGGTTTAGGAATAATGATTGCTCGAGCCTCTTTGGGTAAACCGTGGATATTTGCAAGCTTGCGCGGAGCTGCTGAACCAAGTAAAAAAGAAATTGCTAAAATTTGCTTTAAGCACGCCGTATTACACTGTGCTTGGTATCAAAATATTGGCCTAAACGAAAAGCAATCAATGCAAAAATTCCGTTCAAAACTATTAGCTTATTTAGTTTTCTTAGAAGACAAATCAGAATTTAGACATATGGATAGTTTAGATAATTTGAGGCAATTTATAAACTCTTATTTTAATTTAGAAATACAAGAATCCGATATAAATACCAAGCCAATGCAAAGAAAATTATAATTAATCATCTTGGCTTGCCCACTCAAAAACCGTATCTATTGGCAAAGAATCAGCAATATAAGCATAATAATGGGCTTTGTAAATACTAAGATCAGGGTTAATTAAAAACTCGGCAGGCATGGTCAAAAATTCCTTATTTACTTTTATACCCGTACCTTCTAGTTTCATTCCACGCCTCATCTCTGGCATATTTTTAGGGCTAATTAAACCAAAAAATGATTTACTCAATTTATAGCTATCATGCACCACCCCATCAGGGTCTGCCAATAGTGGAAACGGCGGTAAAAGTCTGCCCACTCGGTTTTGCAAATCACTGAGATCAGCATGAAATATAGCTATAACTTCAACCCCTTGTTTTTTTAAACGAGGATAAGCTTCAATAAGGCTTTGAATATGGGTATTACAAATTGGGCAATCTGCACTACGATTAAGCGATAGTAAGATTTTCTTACCTCTATAAGAGCCTAAAGAAACCGTCTCAGAAGATAAGCTTGTTAGGCTAAATGGTGGAGCTGAAAAAGTAGCTTCTAATCGCCAATTTTTTTTAGGGCCAGTGGGATTTTCTAAACCGATTAAGCCTAAATTTTCTAATTTGTGAACGGATAACACTATTTCATTCCAAAGCAAATGGCTTTTTTTAGAGACTTCTGCTAAAGACATTTTTTGAGAAAAAATCGAAATTAGCATCCAATCATTTTTATCTAAATCAGCTATTCTATCTGAAAAATCTCCGATTAAATTAGATAATTTAAAACTTTGGTTTGGGTTAAATTCAATGCCATTTATATTTTTTAATTCATCTAATCTACGGCTCAACTCTAAACTAAGGGCAGTAGCATGCATTCCTGGCTCTATATAGCCACTATCGACATTTTCTGGTGAAAAGCTAAATGAGCCTTTATTGCAATGGAAAATTGGCAATAGTGCCATTAGCATTCGGTGCTTTAATAATTCCTGAACTTGCTCTTGGTTTATCAAGCCTGCAGTTTTTAGTTCTTCAATTTTTTGTACAACATTAAATCCGTCATATTTTTGGGACGACAATTCTACCTCAGGAACACCTATATGCAATAATGATTTATACCAAGATGGCAAAAAAGCACTGCGAATCCTACCGATTTTACCATTTTTTATTGCTAAATAGGTTTTGGGAAGGGTTTCAGGAAATTCTATTTTTAACAAGCCTGTCTTTCCACCAACTTCTAAAAGAGTTAAAATCTCAGGCAATTGCATTCCTGACAAATCGCCTCTAATGGTTGCTTGTGAATCAGCAAAATCTTCTTGAAGATGCAATTTTTCAGAATTATCTATAACGGCAGAACTTGGCATGCCTAATTTTATGTCAAATCTAAGAGCTCTATTACAAGAAATCTAACTTATGCTATATTTTATTAGAAATATGCTTTTTCTTACAATGTTTCTACTGTTTTAAACCAGTACTTAGGGTAAATTTTTTCCAATTTGGCTCGAGCCAAATCAATATCATTAGCAGAACCCAGCCCAAAACAAGTAGAACCAGAGCCAGACATCAAAACTCCAGATAAATTTTTATCTAGAATTTCAAGGAGTTCAGCTATTTTAGGCTCGAGCCTAAGCACACCAGGCTGCAAAGAATTATAGTATTCGGGTATCTCATAATTATTAAGTTGTTTTATGATTTTGTTTATTTTAAGTTTATTATCTAAGCCTTCAAGATTTTGATAAGCATCTTTTGCACTAACCGCAATATTTGGGTTCACTAGCAATATATTTTGCTTCTTTAATTTTATTTCATCTAAGAGCTCTCCTCTTGCTCTAGCTCTGGCTGCTTTAAAAGTACTCAAAAAGAATGTCACATCAGAGCCTAATCCCAAAGCAATTTTATTTAAATCCAGATTGCTAGGATATATTTTTGACAAAGCTATAAGGGTCGCTGCTGCATCACTAGAACCACCCCCCAAACCTGCTGAAATGGGGATACTTTTCTCTAATTCTATAGTCACGCCCCTTATTTCATTAGTAGCTTCTAAATAACTTTGAGCAGCCTTATAAACTAAGTTATCTTCATTTGTTGCCAAATTAGCGCCTCTAACACTCAGATATATCTTATTGCTAGGAAAGCGTTCAATTCTCAGCGTATCAAAAAGATCTATAAGTGCAAAAATTGTATCAATATCATGGAAGCCGTCAGCTCTTTTATTAGTAACCGCCAAGCCCAAATTCACTTTGGCATAAGCCCTAATCCGCATGCCAGACCTTTAGCAAGGCTTTTGCTCTTTCATAGTCTGCAAGGCTGGTAATTTTATCTAACCAGCTATCTGCTTCTATCAAAGCAAGCTCATAACCCAAAAGCCTAACTAAAGAAGCGTCATCAGTTGCTTCAATATTATTTTTACGAGCATGGTCATGCGCTTGTAAAATTATTTCTCTTTTAAAACTTTGCGGGGTTTGCACCGCCCAATAGTCTTCACGATTTATATTTTCACTATTTTCTTTGTCAATTAAGCTATCAGCAATAGGTTTTACAAGCATAGCCGCTTGATTCTCATCTAAAATTTTAATAGATTTTCTTATAAGCTCTTTTGCTAAAAATGGCCTTGCTGCATCATGGATTAAAACAACATCAGCTTGGCTAGCTTTCAATAATTTATATACCGTTTCTTGCCTTGTTTCTCCACCAATTATCAATTTTACAAAGCTATCTTCAAATTTTTTGGCTTTATCAAGCATATTTTCAGATACGGCAACTATTATTTCATCAACTTCACCTAAAAAGCAGGCTATTGTTTGCTCTAAGATAGTTTTAGAGCCTAGTTCCAAAAAGGCTTTTGGGCCCAAGCCCAAGCGTCTCCCCTCACCTGATGCTGGTATCAGTGCTACTGTTTTAAGCGTCATTTTTCCAACGTTTGGCAGCTTTATTTTCTATTTTTAATAGGTCTATGATTCGCTCAGTAATTGTAGACAATAAATCGTCTATGTTTTTAGGATTATTATAAAAACTTGGGCTTGCCGGCATTATAATTGCGCCAGCTTCTTTGGCCTCAAGCATATTTTTTAACATTGGTCGTGAATACGGTGCTTCACGAATTAATAGTATTAAAGGCCTATTTTCTTTTAAACAAACTGATGCTGCTCTAGTAATCAAATTATCACTGATTCCATGAGCGATTTTAGCCAAGCTACTACTACTGCAAGGAGCTACAACCATTGCCGAAGCAAGATACGAGCCAGAAGCAATAGCAGCCCCCAAATCATTATTATTGTAAACCCTAGTTGCTAAATGTTCTAAATTTATATCATTCTTTAATTCATAAACCATTACTGCTTTGGCACCTAAGCTAAGAACCAGTTCAGTTTCAATATCTAAAACTTTTAATTTTTCCAGCAAATTTTTGGCATAAATTGTGCCACTTGCACCACTGACAGCAATAATCAATCTATTTTTCATTTTCACTCAAAACAATTCCATATGTTCATAATATAAAAAAGACCCAGTGATTATCCACTAGGTCTTTACAAAATTTATTTTTCTTTTAAACTAATAAACGTATCGGTGATTTAATTAATTCTGAGAAAATAGCAATAAACTTAGCACCGCGTTCTATAGAAACATCACCAGAGATTGACAATATGCTCTTAGCTCTATCACCACTATAGTCAATTCTACCCAATGTCATTACAGGAACAGCCACGTTTAAAGCTGCATCATCTAAGTCTAAGGTAGAAATATCAGCAATAATCAAATCAATATTTCCTAAGTCATCAAGTACAGAATCAGAATCTGTTAAAATTTTAGAAATTTTAGTGAATGAATCAGTTTTTGCTGAGTCAACTGCTCTAATTTTCATGCCATCACTCTCAAAACTAGCAAAGGCTAGCTTAGAAGCATCAGCTAAACCAGATTCTTGAGCGGCTTTAGCAGCTACTTTTAGTAAAAATACTGAATTTGCTAAAGTATTGACAAGTTCTTTAGAAACTTCGTCACTAGCTTCAAGTAAATTATTTAAATCAACTTGGCGACGCAATAAAACACCATGAGACATTTGTGTTTGCGGTGCTATTAATGAAATTGGGCTTGGCAAGCTTACCACTTCTTCTTTTTTAGTGGTTTTTTCAAGCTCAACAACTTCTTCTGGCGTATCAGCTTCAATCTCTAAAATCTCTTCTTCTGGCGCGTCAGCTTCTATTTCAACAACTTCTTCAATAACTTCAGCATCAGCGGCTATTCCTGTAGTTTCTGCTTCGGCTTCTTTTTGACTTGCAATAGCAGCAGAGCCAGCTACTACGCCTGCGGCTATTAAGCCAGGCTCGAGCATATCCTCTTCAATAGTTTCAGTATCAGTTACATCATTGGCGTTTAAATCTTCTTCAGTATCTAAATTTAGCTCAGGCTCGAGCGTATCTTCAGTTACTTCAGCAACAGCAATATCTTCATTTTCTAAGCCATCTTCAAAATCCTCTAAAATAGCTTCTAAAGATTCCATTTCAGAAATATCTGCATCATCTAAAAATCCTTGATCAGACTCTAAGTTTAGAGTTTCTGTATCAAGCCCTAAATCTGCTTCTTCAAGAATATCAGCTTCAATCTCTAAAGATTCTTCACTTAATTCAGATAAAATATTGTCTACAGATTTTTCCAAACTCTCCTCTGGCTGCATATCTATAGTCTCATCTAAATCTTGACTAGTTGCTAACAATTCTTCAACATTTGAATCTAATCCAGGATTAAGCGTTAAATCTTCAGCTTCATCATCAATAAATAAAGAAGCCGAATCTTCGTCTACTTCCTCAACAGAGCTAGCAAATAAATCGCTAGCATCTAATTCTATATTATCTTCATCACTATCCATTGATAGATTTTGTTCAATTAACATATCTTCAGAAACAAGCTCTTCTTCATTATCAGAAAATAGATTTGTAATCTCATCATCTTCAGCTTGAACAAGATCTTCAACAACCATATCAACTTCTGTAATATTAGTATCATCATCAAATAAAAATACATCTTCAGTAATATCACCTTCAGCTATAGCTTCTTGAACATCAGCCTGATTAGCTGTTAGATCTTCAGTAATATTTTCATCAACTATCGAATCCATTTTTAAATCATCGCTAAAACTCTCTTCAGTTTCACTAGCAAATATATCGTCACCTAGTTTTAAACTAAAATCGTCCTCGACGGTATCTAGCAAATCATCTTCAGGGTTTAAAAATACTCCCGACTGTTTTAGCAAATCATCTGCTTCGGACTCAACTGTATCAATATTAAAACTAAGTTCTTCTTCTTCAATTTGATTTAACACATCTTCATCGCTAGCTGATGCCCAGTTGGCACTTGAATCATTTACACTAGCATCTACTTGTGATTCAAAGAAACCTTTTGTATCTTCTTCTGGCCAAGCTTCCATACCTTCTGGCACTGGCTCAGAAGTAGGGTTAATATCTTCATCACCTGCCATAACTTTAGCTAGATACTCTAATACGTCTCTTTCAATAATACGACCATCTGAACCTGTTCCAGACAGACCGCGCCAATTAACATTATTTTCCTCAGCTAAACGTTTCGCTAAAGGTGCAATATTTGGTTCCACTATCATCCTCCCAAAACTACTATACAAAAATAATAATCCATATCATCCACTAGTTTGACTGTCTCAAGCAAGCTTTGCAGCGATAATTCCCACTTTAAGCCCTAAAATATAGGCTATTATTAAAAGCTTCATAGTATATTTGACATAATTAATGACTAAATGAAGCACTAATTAAGTTTATTTTATACAAAAACTTAGATAAAGTCACCCCCCCCAAACCTTGCTAATCCTTATTAATAAGATATTTGTAATAGTTTATATGCTCTTATCTAAAGAATGAAGTCTAAAGATTCAGCAGGATTTTGGCAACTATTTAAAGTATTTATATCTGGCTTTATTCTATCTTATGGTTTTATTTTCCTCTTAAATATTTAAGCTTGCTGCTGCTTGAAACTTATTTTTTAAATTAATTATTCCCAAAGCCACCACAAAAGCCACCGCAGCTTTTACAATAATATCAGTAATTATCACTTCTCTCATCCAAGCAAAATTAGCAAAATCTTGACCATAAAAAGCAAAAACTGTAAATATAATTGTATCAATAGGAATACTAATAGCATTAGAAGCTATTACTCGGCTTAGCCAATTACGCTTTACTAAGCGCTGATAAACTTCTGTATCAGCAAATTCTGAAACGACAATAGCTGTAAAACCAACAACTACATAACGCAAGGGCGTTTGAATTGATAAAGCAGTAATGACATTTGCCATAGCTGCTATAAAAATTGCCCACAAAGCATATTTGCGAGCATATTGATGAATCTTATCTCTTTGTGTAAAAGTAATAGCAAAAAATAGTGTACCTACATTTACCAAACCAAATTTTGGCAAAGGCAAAAAACTGTCAAAAGTAAAATTGGCTAGTAAAGTAGCCATAACATAAACACTAATATCAGCAAAAAGCTGAGCACGTTCTTTAAATACTTTTGGATATAATTCCAATAAACTTAGAGCTATAAAAGGCGAAAGTAGATATTCAAAAGCAGCTGGGTTATTAAAATTTACTAGAGCGAGTATAATATTCAAACTAATACTAGCAAATAAAACTATTCCCATTGAGCTAGGTTTTATCTTAGTTTTCAGCATCATAATTAGACCTAAAAATAAAGCGCCCAAAAAAGCTATAACTGCCCAAGGCAATTCTTGAAAGGGGCTTTGCCCAAATTGAGATAGCTTAAGTAATAATATATTAGCTAATTGAATAGCTAGACTAGTCAATACAAACAATGAACTATAAAGCAAGTTTTGATATTTTTCCACGAGAGGCTCCAAAAAGTTTTAGGGTTAAATCAAAAAACAAAATGCCACAATGCCAAATGGGCTCGGACAAAAAATTTACTCTAGACAATAATTAAGATATTAAAAACTCTTTTGAATTCCTAATCAGCTTAAAGTGATTCAACGCTAGCAGTAATGTCACCTCCTGCTTCAGCTCGAGTATATCACCATAAAACTGATTTTATTTATGCAGCAAACTACAGTTTTATTAATGAATTTAGATTTTAAACTGTGAAATATTTCCCATTGTTATAGTAGAACTTAGCCTATAATGAGTTAAGGGGAAAGTTCTCAAGCAAAACACTCTTATTCCTCTGAATTTTTTCATACCTCCCTTCTTTACTTAGAGGCTCGAGCCAAACCCCTAGTTATTATAGGAAATTCGGGCCTTTTATTTTTTATTCTCCTAAATATTTTGTCAGTAAATCTTTCCAACGTTCTTGACTAGTAAATTTTAATATAGCTCGATTTATCTCTTCTCGGTGAAGGCTGCCACTTGGCAACGCAAAAGCATAATTTTGAGGTTCAAAAATAACACTAATAACAGTCAAGTCATTTGGAAAATTGTTTTTCACCGAGTATCTAAGCAAAGGTCTATCATAAACAAAGCCATCAGCCTTAGAATCAGCCACTGCTTGCAAAGCTTCTTCTATAGAAGCATATTCTGCAAATGGGATATTTCTTTTTATAAGATATTCGGCACTGCTCGAGCCAGCAATAGTTGCAGTAGGCCCCTGTGTAGCTTTTAAATCCTCGGGTCCTTTAATACTGCTCTCTAGGCTGTTAACTGTTAAAGTTGTTGTTAAAACTGCTGTAAGAATAGAAATACCAATAACTGATGCAATCATCCAGATAACCGCAATTATACGTCCACCCATACTAACTGGTTGGGCATCATCATATCCAATTAGGGTAATTACTGCCCACCAAAAACTCCAGCCCATACCGTGCACGTCGCTGTGGTTTGTTCTTGGATTGTTATTGTGACGCTTTTCAAAAAACCAAACCATCGTAGTCATTAGTATCAAACCCAATAATAAATAAGCTATTACTTTTATAAATTCTGGATCCCACAAGCTTTTTAGAATGCCTAAAAACCCTTTACCTTCTTTACGCACAGCAATAGACAAGCCAGTATTATA
>CAMZLP010000013.1 GCA_947311535.1 uncultured Deinococcota bacterium
CATTGCTGCCAACGAAGCCCAAATTTATTCCTATTGGATAATTTAGGTTTTCTTGGGCATTTGCAAAAATTATAAATAGTACTAAGAACATTATTAAAATCTTTTTCATAAGTCTCCCTCATTCGAGATAATTACCTCTACATTGTATTCGTTTCTTTCATCAAATGGTAAAATGTTCGATTTGTTTTCTTCACCATCAACTATTATTTTTAGCTCTTTTGAGCCTAATAGCTGCCAATAATTAATATTATAGGTTTTATTGCGAAATATTCTTTTCACACTCACATTGTTCCAAGATTTTGGCAAGCAAGGCTCGAGCCTTAGCCCTTGAATAGTTGGCTTAATACCAAATACATAATTGAGCATTGCATAGTAAAACCAAGCTGCGGTGCCTGTAGCCCAACTCTGACCAGATTGCCCATAACGATAGCTATTTTCTATGGCGTAGTAACAATTAGAAAAAACAAATGGCTCGCCATCTTTAGCAAATGGCAGCATATCTGCTATGCCTTTTTCTACGGCATCACATCTTTTGGCAATTGCATCGGCAACTAGTTTAAAAGCGCTTGCGTGTAAATATACACCACCATTTTCTTGTATGCCTTTGCTTTTACGAGACATCAGGGCAATTTTGGGATTATAGCTAGTAAAAGCATTCTCTACTGATAAGATACCAATGTCTGTCATCAGTTTTTCTTCAGATAGTTCGAGTAGTTTTCTGGCCTCATCGCCTACAACTTTTTGTGATAAAACCGCCCATGTTTGAGAGTTTAGAAAAAAACTCGCCTCAGTATTTGTTTTTGAGCCTAAGAGCCCAGCATCATCATCAATAGCTCGGATAAAATAATTATCTTCTTTAGCAAAGTCTAGGGCAATTTCTATTTTTTTTATTCTATGGTTAATTTGCTTTAGGATTTGTTTTTCTTTTTTTAGCTCGGATAGCTCGGCAAATTGTCGCAAGGCTCGCAAAAAAGCCATTGTCAGCCAAACGCTCTCCCCTTTGCCTTTTGAACCTAGTTTATCTAGTGCATCATTCCAATCGCCACTACGAATTTTACAAAGCCCATGCTCAGCTCTATCTTTCCAAAGATAATCTAAAGCTCGCAAAAGATGAATATAGATACTAGCACTCGTACCATCATTAAAATCTACTACCTGCCTTAGAATATTCAAATCAGCAGTTTCTAAAACTAAATTATAAGCGGCATAGATAATCCAAACATGATTATCACTAAAATCTTTATCTAAAATTTCACCATTCAAAAAAGTCCGTGGAGCATGGCCGTCAGAGTGTTGATAAGCTAATACTCTTTTAAATTGTTCAAGAGCAATTTTAGGATTAATAAAGCTAAAACTAGCAATATCCTGCATTAAGTCACGGTAACCATTATGTCGGACTCGAGCCCATTGCACGCCTAAGCTAATCTGACGTTTGAGCCAATAATTTAAGAAACTATCTAAGTCATGATTATTAGTCCTGAAACTCGTTTGACCAAGTTCTTGGGCAATGCTTTGTTTTAATTTTGTAAATTCATAATTAATATTATCAGTAGTAAAGTATTTAGCCTTAATATCATGTATTTCTTCTTTACTCAGAGCAGTTCCTACAAAAAAATGAATTGTCTTAGTTTCATTGGCTTTTAGATTAATATGAGTTTCTAAAGCCAAAATTGGTTTAGCCATTTCAGCTTCGCTATCTTGACATTTTCCAAATTCTAAAGCATCAGGAGCCTGAAAGGTGCCGTAACCAATAAATGCAGATTGGCGCGTGTCATAATGTTCTGGCTTAGTAGATGAGCCCAGCCAATTGTAGCTACGTGCCAAATCATCAAAAGCAGATTCAGAGTCAATTATTGCCACATTATTTTCAGAGTCAAAATAAGCTTTTGACATATAATAGTTCTGAGCTTTATTTGCTCCATCTACTAAGCTATCAATATATGGAAATACTTGTAAGTTTTTGGCTTCGCTAGCTAAGTTTTCTAAAGTCAAAGACCAAATTTCCAAACGCTCAGTTTCTGGCACATAAATTCTAAAAGATGATTTTATTTCATTTCTTTGCAGGTTAATTATAGAATAGCCTAAACCGTGGATTGCCTCAAATTTACCATCACTAATTGGCAAGCCATTGGCCGACCAATACTCTTTTGTATTTTTATCTCTAATAAATAACATTCGTTTAGAAACCAAATCAATCCGATTGCCCATTTTATCTTGACTAAGCGAATAGCCATCTGCCAAATGAGAAAATAGACTGACATAGTTTTTGTTCCATAAATAGTTGTACCAGTGGCGGGGCAAACGTGCCTGATTGATAATAAATTCATCACCTTTTGCCGAAAATTTAGGTTTTCGTAGAGACGCATGGCCATGCGTCTCTGTTTTATAAATCATTTTTTTCTTCATTCCAGATTCTTTTTAACATATGAGCAGCCATTTTGGGTCTGCGATCACGGGTAAACACCCCTTTAAAGTTAATTGCCATTGGTCTTTTTATGCCTTGAGCAGTTTTAAAGTCACACATATTCCAAATATGCTGACCTACAACAAAGCTGCGCTTGTTCATCTCTTTGATATAACCCTCTAGAAACTCTAGCTGATACTCTTCTGAAAACATCTCCGCTGGCAAACTATGATGTCCAGGAATTGCATCTGCCCCAAATTCACTTACGATAATGGGTTTTTTAAATCGTTCAAAAGTCTCATCTAAGATTTGAGCAAATTTCTCAAAACCGGCATCTAATTGACCAGATTCTTGATACCAGCCCCGATAAATATTCAGGCAAACCATGTCAAAAAAGTCAAATGATTCTTCGGCTGCAAACATGTCACTAACAATTGTTATTGGCCTTGTTGCATCAATAGATTTTGCCTCATCAAAAACTTCTTTAAAATATTCTGGCGCTCCAGGTCTGGTAGTACGCGCCTCATTAGCTAAGCTCCAAATAATCACGCTGGGGTGGTTTTTGTCTCGTTCTATTAATTCACGCGCATATTGTTTAGTTAGTTTTAAGCGTTTGGCTAGGCCATCTTCTTTAAAATACAAACCCACCGAGGCAGTCTCAGCAATTACTAAATAGCCCAGTTTATCCGCTAAGGCCAGAGTTTCTTCGGAATATGGATAGTGAGAAGTTCTAAAAGAGTTTGCACCAATCCAGTTCATAAGTGAGTAATCTTTAATTGTTGCAGCCGGCATTTCACCGCGACCAATTACTGGAAAGTCTTCGTGCTTACCAAAGCCTTTTAATAAAACCTCTTGGCCATTTAGCAATAATTTATCGCCCTTTACTTCTATTGTTCTAATCCCAATTGGCAGATTGTATTTATCAATTATTTTGCCAGCTTTTAGAAGAGAGACTGTGAGATTATGTAAGTTTGGAGATTGGGCTGACCACAGTTGTGGATTAGGGATTTTTAACTGGGCTTGATTATTAGTGAAAGTTGCTTGGTAGAGGGTGTTATTGTGATTAAGCTCGAGCCTAGCCTCTAGGCCTGCACTCTGAACTAAGTCCACCTTAACTATTCCAACTTCATTATCAATATCGGTCTCAACTTTAAAATCAACAATATGTTCTTTATTTAAAGCATATAAAACAACCGGCCGATGAATACCCGCATACGGGAAAAAGTCAAAAGTTGCCGCTGGAAAAATACCAACTTGATGCTGATCTTGTAAAATCTGCTCTTTTAAGTTTCCGGGTGGCACTCTATCAAATGCTAGTTTTGCATCTACCTGTACTAATAAAACATTATCTTCTTCTTTAATCAAATTACTAATATCAAATTCAAAAGGCAAATGTCCACCTTCATGCTCACCCAAATAATGGCCATTTAACCAAACTTTAGCCAAATAATTTACCGAACCAAAACGAATAAATATTGCTTTGTCTGCAAATCCCCAAGGACGATTAAAACTTGTTTTATACCAAGCAATGCCCAAGTAATCACGCAACTCAGCAAATTGCTCATTCCAACTAGCTGGTACCGCTATTGGCTCAGCATCAAATGAAGCAAATAAATCTTCTGCCTTATAGTTTTCATTTTTATCTATTAAAAATTCCCAATATTTACCGAGTTCTTGTTTTTGCCTAAATTTATTATTCTGTGGAAAAAGCATATTTTTAGTTCCTTTAAATTAATTATTTAGCATTTGTTCTCTTGACATAATCATGTTTGAATGTTACCTTACCAGAAATTGCTTACACGTGTAAAGTGAAACGTGATAGTTAGTCATAAGGAGTTTATAGATCTTAATGCAAAAAATGCTTAGGGAAAACTTATGAAACAAGCTACCCAGACTGATGTAGCTCAGGCTGCTGGTGTCTCACGAGCAACTGTTTCTTATGTATTAAATGAACGCTATAACTCAGCTATGCCAATTTCTACTAAGACCAAAGAGAAAGTACTAAAAGCTGTAGCGGATTTAGGCTATAATCCTGATGCTCGAGCCCGATCACTTAGAAGCGGTAAAACTCAGACACTGGGCCTTATTATTCCAAACTTACATAATCCACATCATTGGGAAATCGTAGAAGGTGTTATGCAAAAAGCTCATAAACTGGGCTATGAAATATTGTTTTCTAGCAGTGATTTAGAATCTAAAAAAGAAGAAAATAGCATAAAAGCTTTGTTTAGGCGCAGCGTTGATGGCATTATTTTATTGCCTAGCTTTATCAAATTATATCCAAAACTTTTGCAACAGATTTCAGAATTGCAATTACCCGTTGTGACTATTGGCTGTCGAGATATAGGTATTGATTGTATTGGTTCAATTGATACCGAAGCTACTAATAATGCCATTAAACACTTAGAAAACCTCGGGCACAAAAAGATTGGCTTTTTAGTAACTGGTGAAAATCAAACATCAGGTGAAGATAGATTGTATCCATATTTTCAGAGCTTAACAAAAAATAAAAGAGCTTTAATAAGCAAACAAATTGTCAGGGTAAAATCAACAATAGAAGACGCTTATAGAAAAAGCTTAGAATTGCTTAAAAAAGATAATAGACCTACGGCAATTATTACTGTTAATGACTATTTTGCAGTTGGAGTTTTAAGAGCAGCTAGTGATTTGAATATAAATATCCCAGAGGATTTATCAATAATTAGTTTTGATGATATATTGCTAGCAAATTTTACTAGTCCAAGGTTAACTACGGTTAGGCTCGAGGCTAAAGCAGTTGGTCAAGGAGCCGTTACTATTCTCTTAAATCGTCTTAATAACAAGAACTTAGCTATTCAAAAAGAACGTATTCCAGCAAAATTAATCATTCGGGAATCTACTGCACAGGTGAAATTATGAAGCACACTATAAGTCATAACCTTGAAAGGCAGGTGAGCAATTGTAAATTAGTATTTATTGTTCATTAATCATTCAAGCAAGGGCATCTCACAAGTTCTTTTCGTTTTAAACTAGGTGCTAAAGTAAAAGTCAATCTTAAATGTCTTGGAGGCATAAAGTATGAAAAAAAATATTAACAAAATCCTAAGTGTTTTAGCAGTTGCGGCAATTGCTATCAGTAGCATAAGCTTTGCTCAAACCATAGAGTTTTATAACTTCTATGGTGCAGAGTTTGAATCAACCGTTGATAAAATCAACGAAATGTTTATGGCAGAGTATCCAGATATCACCGTAATTGCAGAAACTGCAGATACTGGCACTTTTACTCAAGTTCTTAATACTCGCTTGGCAGCTAATGATGCACCTGATGTATTCTTAGTATTCCCAGGTACAAAATTCCACCCACAAGCAGATGCAGGCTATCTAATGAGTTTTGATGATGCTGCTTGGGTTGAACGTGTAATGGCAGGCGCCAAGACTGTTTCTACATATAACGGTCATCAATATGCACTACCAACTGATACTAACGTAATTAGCGTTTTATACAACAAAGACATCTTTGCTGACCTAGGTCTAGAAATCCCAACAACTTGGGATGAATTCAAAGCTGTTGGTGAAGCTCTAAAAACAGCAGGTATCGCTCCTCTATCTGTAGGCGTTCAAAGTGGTTGGGTAGCTCAGCTTATCCCATATGCAATGGCACCTACTGCAATTTATAAGCACAATATTGACTTTGATACTCAAATGTATGGCTTAGAAAATAGCTTTGTTGATTCAGCATGGGCAAAAATGATGGAAGACTATGTATGGCTAAAAGATAACGGCTTTATGCAAGAATTTCCATTAAGTACCGATTGGAATGCAAGTACAGACATTATGGCAGCAAATGAAGCAGCTATGCTTGTTCAAGGTAACTGGGCGTTAGGCGTACTTCAAGAAAAAGCGCCAGATACAAACTGGGGCTTATTTCCGTTCCCATATAGTGATGATGGCGTAAATTGGGTTGCTACTGGTGTTGGTGGTGCTATTTCTGGTTCTGCAACTACCGAGCACCCAGAAGCAGTTGCTAAATATATCGAGTTCTGGTCACGTCCTGAAATCATGGATTTATACCTAACAAACAAAAAAGCTCTTCCTGTTTTGACTGGTCTAAACCCAGACATTGCTCCTGAATTAGTAGAATTCTTACCATATTTAGAAGCAGCTGGCACCTATAATTTCTTAGATCAAAACTGGCCAGCCGGTGTTCAAGGTGTAATGATTGAAAGCGTACAAGGCGTTTTAGCCGGTAACTTAACAATCGAGCAAATGTTAAAAGATATGGATGCTGCTTGGGCAGAAGGCATGCTCACAGCCGAATAATTAGTCTTAAGTTTTAAAGTCTTTAGCCCTGACATTTTAAAATGTCAGGGCTAAACAATAGTTAAGGAGGCAAAAATATCAGCACCGCCAAACGAAAACGTAACTTTTTTGATTTCTTAACAGATATTGCATTTGTTGCTCCAGCTGTTTTTATTTTTTCAGTATTTTTTGTATTCCCTGTTATCAGTAGTTTCTATGTTGCATTAACTAAGTGGGATGGTATTAACCCTAATCTGACTTTTGTGGGTTTAAAAAACTTTAAAACCTTAATGCAAGACCAAAGGTTCTGGTCTAGCATGTTGATTACTTTTAAATATGCAATCGCAGTTACTCTTATCCAAAACACACTTGGTATTATTTTAGCTCTTGCGGTCTCGCGCAAAATATTTTCACCCTTTAGAGTATTATTTTTAATTCCGCCTCTCCTAAGCACGGTTGCTGTTGGTAATATGTGGAGCTATATCCTAAATCCACGTGGTGGCCTAAACAAATTTTTAATAAATATCGGCCTAAGATCTTGGCGACAAGAGTGGCTTGGAGCAAAGCTTGCTCTTTATAGCATTATGGCAACCACCATTTGGAAGTGGACAGGCATGGCAATGATTATTTACCTAGCCGGCCTGCAAGCAATCCCAACTGGCATACAAGAAGCTGCCAGTATAGACGGAGTAAGCCCGTGGCAACGCTTTAGATATATTACCTTTCCACTAATTGCTCCCTCATTTACTATCAACATGGTTCTCTCACTAATAGGTTCGCTAAAAGTCTTTGACATTATTTGGATAATGACCGGCGGTGGGCCAGGTGGTGCTACCGAGTCTATGACCACCTATATATTTAAACTAGCTTTTGACAGAAATCGATTTGGCTATGGAACCATGGCAGGTGTGGGTATGTTTGTAGTTATATTAGTTTTATCTATTATCCAAATGCGTTTCTTATCACGAAGGGAAATAAGAGGATGAAGATTTTAAACAGTGAAAAAGGTGCATTTGCTATCTCTATCATTATAGTGTTGTTTTGGTCATTAATCACTATTATCCCACTCTCAATAGTGGTCTTTGGCTCTTTAAAATCAGCCAGAGAGTTAGCCCTAAACCCCATAGGCTTACCCCAAGTTTGGCAGTGGGGGCAATATCAAAAAGCCTTTTTTGATGCTCATCTCTTAAGAGCCTTAGGTAACAGTGCTTTGCTTACGGTTAGCTCGTTATTTTTCTTAGTTATTTTTGGTGCTAGTGCAGCTTATCCGCTAGCTCGCCGAACAAAATGGGCTCCGTATTCTTATTTTTTCCTATCTGGCATAATGGTGCCTTTTCAGCTAGCCATGCTACCACTATACCGATTAATGACCAAACTAAACCTTATCAATACTCATGTCGGAGTTATTTTTATTTATATTGCAGTTAGTTTACCTATGACTATATTTTTATATACTGGTTTTATAAAGGGCGTAAGCAGCGATTTAGAAGATGCTGCCAAAGTTGATGGTGCCAATCAATTTAGAATGTTTTGGCAAATTATATTTCCATTATTGGCCCCAGCTACTTCTACAGTAATTATTATGAACAGCATTTCACTTTGGAATGATTTCTTTATTGTTTTATTATTTTTAGGAAAACGAGAATACCGCACCTTGCAGCTAGCCATGTACAGCTTCATTCAGCAGTACAGTACCCGCTGGGGTTTGGTTTTTGCAGCTGTTGTGCTCAGTATGATACCTATGATTATTGTATTTATGATATTGCAAAAGCAATTTATAAAAGGTCTATCTGCTGGTGCAGTTAAAGGCTAAAATTCAGGAGATGACAATTAGCAGATAGTAATCAAAAGAAAAATAATTTTATAAATAGATTGGGATTTGAAAATACATGAAAATATTCAACAAATCTTATAACTTATCAAAATACCACTTAACTAAAAAGGAGATACATGCCACTACTATTTGACATGCCTTTAGAAAAACTAAAGGTTTATAAGGGTACAAATCCAAAGCCAAAAGACTTTGATACATTTTGGGATAAATCAATTGTAGAAATGAAGGCTATTGAGCCAAATATAGAAATTATTCCTGCCGACTTTAAATCAAAATTTGCCGAGGCATATCATTTATATTTTACCGGCATTAATGGAGCTAGGATACATGCCAAACTATTAAAGCCAAAAAAACTAGCCAAGCAAAACCCCGCAGTTTTAAAATTTCACGGCTATTCTATGAGCTCTGGTGATTGGTTTGAAATTTTACCATATGCTGCCGAGGGCTATATTGTGGCAAGTTTAGACTGCCGTGGTCAAGGTGGTTTATCAGAAGATAATGGCAGCGTAGTTGGCTGGACCCTAAGAGGACAAATAATACGGGGAGTAGAAGATAAGCCAGAAAAACTATATTACCGCCAAGTCTTTTTAGACACTGCCCAATTAGCTGGTATTATTATGAATATGGATGATGTTGATAAAAATAGAGTAGGAGCAACTGGTGGCAGCCAAGGGGGTGGGCTTACACTTGCCTGCGCTGCGCTCGAGCCTAGACTAAAACTAGCAGCAACTGTATTCCCTTTCCTGACAGACTACCAACGAGTTTGGGAAATCGATCAAATAAATGGTGCTTATAACGAACTTCAAGAGTGGTTCCGCAAGCGTGACCCTCAGCACAAAAGGCATGAAGAATTTTTTAATCAGCTAGGCTATATAGACATTCAACACTTAGCAGCTCGAATAAAGGCAGAAGTATTTATGTCGACTGGCTTTATGGACACAACCTGCCCACCATCAACCCAATTTGCAGTCTATAACAAAATAAAAAGCAAAAAACAGGTCAGTTTCTACCCTGATTATGGCCATGAATATATCCCTATGATTCAAGATGAAATCCATCAATTTTTATTAAACTTATAAACTATTGACCAACAAAGGACAAGCCATGAGCCAGGCTCAACGAATCCACATTAAAAAAGACCCCTTCTTGCCAAACAAAAGCACAAGCTGGCAAGAAAAAGGCTTTTGGCCTGCCTCGTGGATTAGTCACCCTGACAGTTTAGAAAAACCTTTTGTAAGTGCTTATAAATTAGAATTTGAATTAAAATCTAAGCAAGTATTCAATATCCATGTAACCGCCGATGAACGTTACGAACTATTTTTAAATGGCAAACGCATTGGCCGAGGTAGCGAACGCGGTGACCCCAATAATTGGTTTTATGAAAGCTACCAATTAAAGCTAGGCAAAGCTAAACATCTGCTTGTTGCCAAAGTTTGGTCATTGGGTAGCAAAGCCCCAATGGCACAAATGAGCGTAGAAGCTGGTTTTTTGTTGGCTGCCGAGGCAGGATTTGAAAATTTACTTTCAACCGGCTTTGCCAATTGGCAAGTTAGCCAACTAAAAGGCTTTAGTTTTAGCATCCCCCCTGCTACTTTTTGGCGAGGGGCTAGGCTTATTTTAGACTCTAGTAAATATACTTGGGGCTTTGAGCAGGGCAAAGGTAAATGGCAAAACGCCAAAGTCAATAAACGAGCCACTGCCAAAATAATTGCTTACATTTGGTATAAAACCCACCGCTTAGTACCAGCTAGCTTGCCAGCAATGTTAGAAAAAGAAATAGCTACCGCAGCTGTAAGATATATTGATGACGCCGCTATTGCAGATTCTAAAAATATAAAAATAATGCCAGCAAGCAATTTAAAAGAAGATTTAGATTATTGGCAAAAACTCTTAGACAAAAACCAGAGTATAATCATTCCTGCCAACAGTAAACGAAGAATTATCTTGGATATGAATGACTACTATTGCCTATTTTATGAGCTAAAGGTGTCAAAAGGTAAAAATACTAAAATCCAAATTAACTCAGCAGAGAGTTTATATCTTGACAAGAAATTTATAAAAAAAGGTCATAGGGATAGGCTCGAGCATAAATTTTTTAATGGCGTAGGAGATGCCTTTTTAATAGACGGTGGTGAAAGTAAAATATTAGAAGCACTTTCATTCCAAGCAGGTAGATACTGGCAACTACAAATTGAAACCCAAGCCGAAGCCCTTGTTATTGAAAAATTAAAATTTATTGAAACCCGCTACCCCCTAAAAAACCAAGCCAGCTTTATCTCAGACAATAAAAAACTAAATGAACTAATGCCCCTAATGTTGCGAACCCTACAACTAAGCAGCCACGAAACCCTAGCTGACGCACCCTATTACGAAGAAATGATGTATGCTGGAGATAGTCGACTAGAGCTTTTAACAACTTATCAATTTAGTAATGACAACCGCTTAGCCAAAAAAGCCATCAGGCTCTTTGACTCTTCAAGGCTAGCCAGCGGCATGATTCAAGCCCGCTACCCCAGTTGGGAAACCCAAGTAATCGCCCCATTTTCTATCTGGTGGCTAGCAATGCTGCACGACTACGCCTATTGGCAAAATGCCGACTATATAAAACAATTTTTACCCGGTCTGCGGGCAACTTTGGAAGGCTTTGAACGCTTTAAGAATAATCAAGGCTTATTGGAAAAGCTAGAGGGTTGGAACTTTTTGGATTGGGTCAAAGATTGGGATACCGGTATTCCACCCGGAGCCCTAGAAAGCAGCAATTCAGCTCTCAATTGGCAACTGGTCTATGCTTACAAATTGGCAATTGACCTAGAAAAACAAATAGGCGAAGAAGAGCTGGCTCTCCTCTATCAAAAACGTGCTAAAAAACTAGCCAAAGCTATAAATCGACATTTTTGGAGTTCAGAAAAAGCTATATTTGCCGATGATTTGGCTAAAACTCAATTTAGTGAGCACAGCCAAATACTAGCCTTATTAAGTGGTTTTTTAAGCAAAGAAAAATCTCAGCAAGTCTTTAACGGGCTTATAAATACCAAAGCTTTAGCACAAACTAGCTATTATTTTAAGCACTATTTATTTGAAGTTTTTAGACAGTTTGGTAGAGCTGATAAAATTTACGAAAAACTAAAAGAATGGGATATTCATTTTGAGCTAGGTCTAAAAACAACCCTAGAAGAGCCCGAGCCCTCACGCTCAGATTGCCACGGCTGGGCCTCACATCCGCTTTATCATGCTTATGCCAGTATTTTGGGAGTGCGCCCGGCAAGCCTTAGCTATAAAAGCGTAGAAATCAAACCGCTTTTAGGAGGTTTGCAAAAACTAAAAGCTAAAGTCGCTCACCCCAAAGGGCATATTGAAATTGAACTAAAGATTATTAATAAGCTAGTAAATGCAAAAATCACTTTGCCAAAAGATATAAACGGTCATTTGATAATCGATAATAAGCGATATTTTCTTAAAGCGGGCAGTAATGTTTTTGAGGGTTTAGATTATTCATCACTCCGAGCGTAGCCGAGGGGTCTCTGGTTGGGTGTAGTAGCCATTCATACAAAAGACTGTAAATTACCCTTATTTTTGAATTTATTTACAACTTGCGAAAAATACCAGTTTTGATATAATCAAACTGTTATGAATGATAATATAGAAAAAGTCGCAAGAGCAGACAAAAGTTTAGGTGAAATAATAGATGATGGACTGGGTAAAGAGAAATTAACTCCAGAGAAAAAAGCGAGTTTTATTAAAAAGCACCGGGATACCTTAGTAATGCTTTTTGGAACGGCAGTTGTAGCTGCTAGCCTTAATGCTTGCACCCCCACTACTACTGAAGGTTCGGTTAAAAGCTCAGGCACGACAGTTGTTGAGGCAGAAGGCCCTAATTTTGAAATTGGTAAAGAAAAAATACCCCTACCCCCCGAACTAAAACAACTACTTCGTGAGAAAATGGTTATTTTGGAGAAAAAAACATTGGTATTGAGAGATATCAATGGCTTTAATGGTGAGTTGAAAGTTTATCTCACCATGAAAAAAGGTTTTAATTATAAAACCAATTATGTTCCTAACAATGATGGTAGTGTATCTGTAGAAAAAATCGTAAACAGAAAATACCCTATCACACCAGAAGAAGTTGGTGAGAGTATGGCCCTTGCGTTTTGGTTTGCTAAAAATGGCAATATTGGAAGCAATGATCCGGAATATAAATACAGAAAATCTGTCGAGGCTTGCGGCGAAGATGGCTATTACGCCATTCTAATAGAAAGCGGCTATTTTGATTATCTTAATATTGATTTTAGTCGTTACAATGTCAGGGGCTCTTGCCCTGCCGCCTTTGATTTTTAAACTTCATTCTTTTTTCTAACTAAAATATATAAACAGGCTTATGTCAATATGATATAGGCTTGTTTTTTTATTTATTGTTAGTATAATTAGCTTGTTAAATAAAAATTGTTTTATGAAAATATTAAACCTTAGTACTAAGTTGAAGTGGCGATTGGTATTTATTTGTTTGTTCATTATGATGTTTTTTAGCAGCTTTTATCGGGCTGAAGCAGTAGTCGAAGTAGAATGTACTAAAAACGAAAATTGCTCATATCTTACTACAAGCTGGAGCAGCTGGAGTTGTAATGCAAGTGGTAGTAAGAAGTCACAATCCAGAACAGTAGGTAAATGCAAGACATTAAATGGAGGAAGTTTTTGTCGTGAAAAAACCGAAACAGAAAGTACGCCTTGCCCTTACGGCTGTAGTGATGGCGCTTGTAATTCTGCTCCTCCTGCACCAGGATGTGGTAGCGCTACTGGTACTTGCTCACCTGGAACGGCTAGTGGTTTATCTGAGGGAGCTTGTGTTGATTCTTCGTTTAAAAGAACTTGGACTTGTACAAATGGTGGTAGTAGCACTGAATGTTCAGAAACTTTTACTTGTTCGTCAGATTCTACTTTGATTGTTGAGGGAGCTGGCGCAGGCGACTGTTGGATAAAGGGTGTTCCCATTTTTAGAATTTATTGGCAGCGCACAACACGGGAGATGCCTCGACTCCTTGCAGTCGCTCGGCATGACACATTGATTGTCACCCCGAGCGTAGCCGAGGGGTCTCTGGTTGGGTGAAATGCAGATTCATAAAGCAAGCTGTAAATTGACCGTTTTAATGAATTAAAACAGCAAGCAATTTACCCAATCAAAAAACGTTTAGGTCAAAGTTTGGGTACCCACGCTGGCGCACCCCTACGGGATTTTTCTATTTTATTGTAGGGGCAATCCCTTGTGGTTGCCCGCGTTTGTAAAGAGGATTTTTTTAATAAACATTTTAAAAATTAAGAGTTTTTTGTTAATTATTTAATTGTGTACATTGTATTTATGGTAATTAGCATATTTTATTATTACGTTTTACATAATTATTACATTATTTTGCATTTTGTTATTATTTTTCTTGCTTAACTGGCAAATAGTGTTTGACAATATGCATATAATATTATAATCTTATTAACAGATTGCTAGAGGCAATACTAAAAACCCTTGGAGGAATAATGAAGTTTAAAAGGATTGTGGGAGTTTTTTTATTTGTATTATTTAGTACCGCTCTAGCACAAACAGATGCAGAGAAGTTGGCTGGGCTCGAGTATTCACTAAATACTATCTCGTTGTTGTTTTTTGCTGTTTTAGTTGTATTTATGCAGCCAGGCTTTGCACTCTTAGAAGCTGGCTTGCATAGCGGTAAAAACGTAATAAACATTTTCATGAAAAATATTTTGGACTTTGCCATAGCCGGCATTGCCTTTTGGGCAATTGGCTTTAGCATTATGTATGCTGCGCCCCTTTTTATTAACGGATACAGTGCTGCATCATTTCCGGGCACTGCAGATTTCTTTTTTCAAATGGTATTCGCAGCCACCGCTGCTACCATAGTCTCTGGGGCAATTGGTGGCCGTATGAAGTTCTCGGCTTATCTTATTTTCTCTGTGATAATCACCGGCTTTATCTACCCATATTTAGGCAGTTGGAAATGGGGCGGTGGCTGGTTAGAGCAAATGGGCTTTCAGGACTTTGCCGGCTCGGCAATTGTGCATGCGGTAGGTGGATTTGCAGCTTTGGGAGCAGTTTTGGCAATTGGGCCACGCATTGGTCGTTATAGCGGTAAAAAGGTTAACGCCATGCCAGGCCATAACATGGCTTTGGCTGGTATTGGGGTCTTTTTATTGTGGATTGGCTGGTTTGGTTTTAACGGTGGCTCACAGCTTGCTTTTGCTAGCAAAGATGATGCCCTAGCTATTGGTAACATATTTGTAAATACCAATTTGGCCGCTTCAGCTGGAGCAATCACCGCTTTATTAGCCTCTTGGGTATTATTCAAAAAGCCCGACTTTTCTATGACAATAAACGGTATATTAGCAGGCTTGGTAGCAATTACGGCAGGTTGTGATGTAATTATTGGCCCTTGGGCAATTCTGACTGGTGCCATTGGTGGCATTATTGTGGTTTTTAGCGTGCCATTATTAGATAGACTTAAAATTGATGACCCAGTGGGTGCAATACCGGTTCATGGCATAGTTGGGCTTTGGGGAACAATAGCAGTTGGCGTATTTGGTGGAGCTAATTTGGGCGTGCAAATTTTAGGTGCCTTTGCTTATGCAATCCCAGCATTATTGTCTGGCTATATTGTGTTTAGTATTTTAAAGATGACTATTGGCTTAAGGGTAAGCCCAGAAGAAGAATTACTTGGTTTAGACCTAGCAGAGCACGGTACCGAAGGCTATCTAATGGATGATCCACTACGTGATCCAATCATCTTAAATCCCAAAGCAGTTTAAAGAGGTATTTATGAAACTGATTACAGCAATTATAAGACCCAAACAATTACCAAAAGTCAAAGAAGCCCTTTTTACCGCTGGCGTACGTGGCATAACTTTATCCAAAGTAAGTGGTCACGGTGGCCAAGGTGGCATGGTAGAGCAATATCGTGGTACTCAATACGTTGTAGAATTTCATGAAAAAGTACGTATTAGTATTGCAGTTAGTGAAGAATTTGTAGAACCAACTATTGATGCCATAGTGCAATCAGCTAGAACAGGTAAAGTCGGTGACGGTAAAATATTTGTTCAACCCTTAGAGCGAGTTATTCGGATTAGAACTGGCGAAGAAGACACCGAGGCTTTAACCCCAGTTGCTAGCTAAATTGCTCACAAGTAGTTCAAATTTATTAATATGCCTAATAAAGAAATTTTATTAGGCATATTTTAGTTTTAGACCCAATACTAGCGTAGTCTGAAAACAGGCTTATAATTTCTGGGTTAAACTCTTAGTTTAGTAGTTTAAAAGCTAAGCCAAGCAAAAAACCAAATACTCCTAATGGTGGTGACATAAACATGTCGGTCAAAGCAAAATCAGAAGCTAATTTCATCAAAAACACAGCAATTTATAAATTCCTTTCAACAATCTTTAGCAAATGGCGACCGTCTTCTGAATTATCTCTTATGGCCACCGCATTATTAGTTGGCATAACCACTGGTTTAGGGGCAGTACTATTTAGATATCTAATCCAAGCAATCTCAAATTTCAGCTATGAAACAATCCCAGCAATAAGCCGAGGTTTGGGCAAATCTTATGTTATTTTTGTGCCTGCTATTGGTGGTTTAATAGTCGGCTCATTAGTTTACTTTTTTGCCCGCGAAGCCAAAGGTCATGGTGTACCAGAAGTTATGGAGGCAATAGCTCTAAAAGGTGGTCGTATTAGACCTCGGGTAGCCATTGTTAAATCATTAGCATCTTCAGTTTGTATTGGCAGTGGTGGTTCTGTTGGTCGTGAGGGGCCAATTGTGCAAATTGGTTCTGCCATTGGCTCAACTATCGGTCAAAAATTTAATATGTCCGAGGAGCGAGTTAGCAACTTGGTTGCTTGCGGAGCAGCTAGTGGAATTGCGGCTACCTTTAATGCTCCTATTGCAGGAGTAGTTTTTGCTCTTGAAGTAATTTTGGGCGGTTTTAGTATAAAGCATCTGAACTCGGTGGTTATAGCCGCAGTTTCAGCAAGTGTAATCGGGCGAATTGCCCTTGGTGACATACCTGCTTTTGTTATTCCATTCAAATATGGCATAGTAAGCCTTTGGGAATTTTTATTTTATCCACTATTAGGTATTATTGCGGCTGTTGTAGGTGTTCTATATACTCGTTCAATTTATTGGACAGAAGATCTCTTTGACAATTGGAAAGGCTTCCCAGAATGGGCTAAGCCAGCAATTGGTGGGCTTTTACTTGGAGCTTTAGCCTTAATCTATCCACTATTAATACCTATCAAAGAACTTGCTTGGGATAAAACCCCACAGGTATTTAATGTCGGCTATGAAATCATAGATGCCGCCTTGGCTAATCAGCTTGTCTTACCCCTTGCAATTGCATTGTTGCTATTAAAACTTATTGCCACCAATATTACTATTGGTTCAGGTGGTTCAGGTGGGGTTTTTGCTCCTTCCTTATTTTTAGGAGCTATGCTTGGGGTCGCCTTTGAGTTAGTAATAAATGCTATTTTCCCAAATATAACCGCTCCACCAGGGGCATATGCCCTTGTAGGCATGGCCGCAGTTTTTACAGCTAGCGCTCATGCCCCAATCACCGCTGTACTAATTCTCTTTGAATTAACTGGTGATTACAATATTATTTTACCCTTAATGCTAACTGTAGTTGTAGCTACTCTACTATCAAATAGATTACTAAATGGTGAATCAATATATTCACTAAAGCTTTCACGCCGCGGAGTAAAATTACAGCATGGTCGTGACGTTGATATCTTGCAAAGTGTTTTGGTTGGCGAGGTCATAGAAAGGCAAGTTGATACAATTTCTAAAGATATGAACCTAAACGAACTTGCTGATGCCCTTGCCCATTCTCATCATAATGGTTTTGGGGTTTTAGATGATGAGGGCAAATTTTTTGGCATAGTTACTTTTAGTGACCTAGAAAAAGCCTTGCATAATGGCCTAGCAGAAAGCACTAAAGTTGCCGAAATAGCAACTACTTGGCCGCATCTAAAAATTGCTTTTCCTGAAGACACAATAGATAAAGCATTGGAGCAAATGAGCGAGCATGGATTGGGTAGATTACCAATTGTATCTAAAGAAGACCCATATATGTTGCTAGCGATTCTCTGGCGAAAAGATATTATTCAGGCTTATAATCTGGCTTTAAAACGCAAAACAAGGATTAAAGTGAGTTCAAAGATAATTGATCAAAAGGCTGAAGATGCTACCGAATTTATCGATGTGCATTTATCAAAGAATGACAGTATCATTGGCAAAACCGTAGCAGAATCCGCAGCAAAATTCCCAAAAGACTCTGTCTTAATTTCTATAAAGCGAAATGGTAGGGTTATTATTCCTCATGGGGATACTGAGTTTAAGGCCGGTGATATTGTAACTGCCTTAGTAAGGATTGAAGAAGCAGCAAAGTTATTCAAATGTTTACATGGCTAGTGTTAGTTTAAAAAAACTGCTTAAAAATATTTTGAATAGGTAACCATTAGGCAGAAATAAGAATGTGAAAAAGGTTAATATATAAAAAATGAGAAGACCCACTGTAAACCTACCTTCATTTATTGAAAAAGCGGAAAGGTCAGTATATTGGCTAGTTGCTTTAGCTCTGATGGCTGGTAGTTTTGTTTATTTATTATTTGTAATTATTGAAGCTGCCAAAGGTTATTGGTCAGGTGAATTTACCCTGACTACTCTCCATTTACTAAATGGAACTTTGTTAGCACTAATGCTTGCCCAATTGGTATTTACCACAGTTAATTTTTTGCACACTGGCATCTTAAAAATTGAACCTGTTTTAATTGTTGGTATAATTGCTGCTGTTCGGCGTATGCTTTTAATCTCAGCTACTTTTGGCATTCAGGTAGAACCACTTGCTCCAATCGAATTTAATCAGGTAATGATTGAATTAGGCTTGTTAATTCTAACTACCCTGTCATTGTCAATCTCTACCCATTTATTAAGAATTCATTCTCGTAAAGAGGATGTTTTACTTCAAGGAGTTTTGCATGAAAAGAAATGAACTTGTTAATTGGCTAAATGACTATTTAAAAATAGATGATTATAAAGATATCTCTTTAAATGGCTTGCAAGTTGAAGGAACTGACGAGGTTTTAAAAGTAGCTGTTGCGGTAGACTCGAGCCTAAACACATTTGAGCAAGCAGCCGACATGGGTGCAGATATGCTCATCGTCCATCATGGTTTATATTGGGGGCGTGAAAAGCCTATAACTGGCATTCATAAAAACCGTATTAAATATCTTTTGGACAAAGACATAAGCCTTTATGCTGCTCATATTCCTTTAGATGCCCACAAAGAAGTCGGCAACAACTGGGGCCTAGCCAGAATACTTGCAATGACTGATTTAGAAGATTTTGGGCTTTGGCAAGGCATGCCAATTGGGGTAAAAGGCATATTCCCAAATCCGCTTAGTTTGCGTGAGCTAGCTGACTTGATAGAAAAAGAATTGGGTGAATCGGTACTAGTACATGCTGGCGGTGAAATGGAAATCTCAAAATTTGGGATTATCTCTGGTGGAGCCGCTTGGGACGTTGTTACAGCAGCAGAGCAAGGCTTAGATGCGTTTTTGACTGGTGAACCTAAACATGAAGTATTTTATGAAGCTTTTGAAAGAAAAATAAACGCTCTTTTTGCTGGCCACTATATGACCGAAACTGTTGGTATAAACTTATTGGCTAAAAAACTGACTGAAGAATTTGGCTTAGCAACTGAGTTTATTTTGCTGCCAACTGGCTTGTGAGCAAAAAAGCTTTTTTTATAGTTTTTGAGGGCCCCGAGGGTGCCGGTAAAACAACTCAGATAAAAAGGCTCGAGCAAAACCTCATAAAGCACAATATTAGCCCTATTCTTACCAGAGAACCCGGTGGTACAGCAGCCGCTGATAGAATTAGAGAAGTAATCCTGGACCCCAGCTTAGAAATTAACCCCCTAAGCGAATTTTTACTGTACTCAGCCAGCAGAGCCCAGCATGTAGAAGAAGTTATAAAACCCGCTTTGGATAATAAAGAAATTGTAATCAGTGATAGATTTTATGGTGCATCTGTTGCATATCAGGGTTATGGCCGTGGTTTGGATTTAGGTTTTATAGCTAGTTTAAGTAAAAGAGTGACTTTGGGCTTAGAACCAGATTTGGTTTTACTATTGGATATAGACCCAGAAATAGGTTTGCAAAGAATTGCTAAAAGAGGTCAAAAGGATAGGCTCGAGCTTGCTGACATATCATTTCATAAAAAAGTCCGAGCAGGTTTTTTAGAACAAGCCAGCAACAATAAAAACTGGAGCGTTTTTAATGCTGAACAAAGCGAAGTTAAATTAGCTGATAAAATTTGGGAAATTCTTAAGGAAAAGATAAAGCCATGAAAAAATTACCGTTTTTATTAATCATTCTAAGCCTCTTAGGCTTATCTAGCTGCCAACAAAAAACGCAAAACCTAGTTCCCGAAATATTAAATACTTACCCTCATGATGCCAATGCTTTTACTCAGGGATTACTTTTTACTGATGGTAAACTCTATGAGAGCACTGGTTTAAATGGTCGTTCTAGCTTGCGTGAAGTAGAGCTTGAAAGCGGTAAAATAATTAGAGCTCTTAGTCTTGATAATAAATATTTTGCCGAGGGCTTGGCTCATGTTAATGACAAACTCTACCAAATAACTTGGCAAAGCAAAAAAGCCTTTGTTTATGACTTAGAAACATTCAATTTAGAAAAAACCTTTAGCTACAATACCGAGGGCTGGGGCATTTGTTTTGATGGCAAAGATTTGTATATGTCTGATGGTAGCAGCACAATTTATAAGCGTGACCCCAAAGATTTTAAAATACTAAGTCAATATAAAATCACTCAGGGCGATAAAAATATTGACTACTTGAATGAGCTCGAGTGTGTTGATAATTATATCTATGCCAATATCTGGCAAACTACTAAAATATTAAAAATAGACAAAAACACCGGCAAAATAGCCTCAGAAATTGATGCGGCCAATTTGTTAGCAGATAGCGGAGTAAGCCAGGACTCAGGCGCTGTACTAAATGGCATTGCTTACAATCCAAAAACTAAAACCTTTTACCTAACTGGTAAACTCTGGCCAAAACTATATGAAGTTCGCTTTAATTCTAAGTGATATGGCTAAATCAAAATAAGGCAATATAATTTTATATAATCAACCCAATGTGCAACTAAACCATCTAAAAAAGGAATCCATTAGGTCAACTCTGATAAAATAGAGTGTGAAAAACCAAATAACAGGAGGAAACCTAATGGATTCCTTTTTTAGATGGTTTAGTTGCACATTGGGTTGATTATATAAAATTATATTGCCTTATTTTGATTTAGCCATATCACTTAGAATTAAAGCGAACTTCATATAGTTTTGGC
>CAMZLP010000014.1 GCA_947311535.1 uncultured Deinococcota bacterium
AATTGTTTCATTATTCCTCACAATCAGGTTATTTATACACCCTTACTAGGGTGACATGTGTCCTAAATAAGAAACTTTAGCATTTTCACGAAAGATCTGCTTAATTTAATAAAAGTCAGTAGCTAGTGGACAGAACTTAGGAGCTAATAGTCTTGGAAATATATAAATGGGAAATATGGATAGCCTTATATATATTGTGAAATTTACTTTATAGCCAAAACACTTAATTTATGGAAAAATAGCCTAGTGAAACTTAGCCCACAGATATTATTAAATGCTTATGCTCAAGGAATTTTTCCGATGGCTGATGCTGATGAGGGTGGGCAGATTTATTGGTATGCTCCAGACCCTAGAGCAATAATTCCACTAGATGGTTTTCATATTTCACGTAGTTTGAAGCGAACAATTAGAAGAGGGGTTTTTGAAATTAGATTTAATCATGATTTTAGAGGCACAATGAGCAGTTGTGCTGCTCCGGCTAAAGGCAGAGAAGAGACTTGGATTAGCGATGAGATTATTGATTTATATTGTTATCTACATGAATATGGCTTTGCTCACAGCGTAGAAAGCTATCAGGATGGTGAACTTGTTGGTGGAGTTTATGGTGTAGCATTAAATGGTTTATTTGCTGGTGAGAGTATGTTTAGCCGTAAAACTGATGCTAGTAAAGTTGTATTAGCATATCTTTTACAAGCATTAGAAGATACTGGCTATAGCTTGTTTGATGTGCAGTTTTTAACCAGCCATTTAGCAAGTTTTGGAGCAGTGGAGATTTCTAAACGGGATTATTTGAATAGGCTCGAGCATGCCCTAAGCTTAAAACCAAGAAAACTAGCAACTGCAAAAGTCTTTCATAGCTAGTAAAATAAACATTATCTCAATAGCAATAATAAAGCTGCTCCTGAAAGCAATATATGTGGAGCTTCAACTTTGCCAATTTCTGTCTTGCCCCAACCAGTACCCGTATAAACCGAGCCGTTAGTATCAACTTTGCCAATAGCTTCTTTGCCCCAGCCAGTGCCAGCGTAAACTATGCCATCATTGTCAATTTTACCAATAGATTCTTTGCTCCAAGCAGTTCCAGAGTAAATTGTACCGTCTAAATCAATTTTACCAATTTCTTTTTTACTCCAGCCAGTGCCAGCATATACAGAACCATCAGCTTTTACTTCGCCAATTTCTTTTTTACCCCAGCCGGTTCCAGAATAGATTGTGCCCATTTTTACCTTTCTTGATTAAGTACTAATGACTAATTTCCTTAGAATTCTCAGCTAAGCTAGCTAATAATATTTGCTCATCTAAAACCACAACTTCTTTATTCCTAAGATAAACTAATTGCACTATCGGTTTGATATTCATGACTTTGCTAACCGCATCAAAATATAAGGCTAATTGCAGGTGATAGTTTTCGGGCTTTATTTCTCTATCGGTTTTATAATCTTCCAAATACCAAACGCCATCTGCTTTATAAATCCTATCTATTATTCCTTGGATAACCGTACCTTCCATTGGTAAAACCATGGCGAGTTCAGCGTAATCTTCGCTTCTTTTATCTAAATTTGGTATTTGTGAATCAAGCATGCTTTCGTAATTACCCAGCATTTCTTTTACTTCTTTTAAAATCTCATCTTGCTCGTTTGGCTTAAATGGAAACATAAGCTCTTGGGCTCTTAGGTTTTCTAAATGCTGTTTGTTATTAGACTGCCAATTTTGACTAATAGCATCGTGAGTGAGGGTGCCAATAGTAGTTGCTTTGCCCGGAATTAGCTCGCCTTGGCTTTGATCTGGTAGGTTTAGGGGTTCGTGAACATAGTTTTGCTTTTTTAAATATGATGGCGAAATAACAGCTGGATATTTGGGGCGTTTAAATTCTTTATCTATCCAAGGAGCTGCTTCTAAACTAAGCTCTGGTTTATGGCTAATTTGGCTACTTGCTAAGGGGCTGTATTGATGGGTTTTTATGATGAAGTTTGATTTGTTAATTTGCTTATTAGCTCCGGCATCCATTAATTCTAGGGCTTTGGTCCAAGAAGCTGTTTTGTAATTTTTTATAGAGCCAGATAGAAATAAATAATCTTTGGCACGACTAGCTGCAACATATAACAGCCGATAGTCTTCTTCGTTAGCTTTATCTTTTTGATGTTGTTTTAAGCTTTCAAAATTTGCACTATCTTTAAGAGCAAAATGACCCGTATCAGCATCAATAAATATATCACTTGGCGGGTGGTAAGGCCCGCGACCTAAATCAAAAACTGCCACCAAAGGCCACTCTAAGCCCTTGGAGCGGTGGACTGTTAGTAACTGGATTCCTTGACCAGATTGAGGGACGTCGCCAGCATCAGTTTGTAAAGAGAGATGCTCGAGCCTGTCCAACAAAAACTCAATTTCACCAGGGGGTTGCATTACAAGTGTAAATAGTAAGGCATCAATATTTTCACGTTCTTTTTTATCCAAAAAATCAACATAGCGCTTACCATCAATAAACTTTTCTCTTATTAAAAATTTAAGAGCGTCAATAGGCTGGCCTTTTATTGCTTGCTGAATTAGTTCTAAACGCTTAAGAACTTTAGGATATTTTTCTAAAGCTACAATAGCTTGCTCAGCAGTTAAAATCTCATTGACTTCTTTTAAATCTAAATTGGCAAAAGGGCCGCGTAACCAAGCTGCTAAACTAGGCCCCTGAGCAGCTATACCAACTTTGAGTGCATTATAAATATCTCTTATTTCTATGCGGTCAAAATAACCACGACCTTGCAATAAAACATTAGGCAAACCCAAATTCTTAAGAGCTGTTTCAATTATTGCTAAACCGCCATAAGAGCGAGCTAGTATGGCCATATCACTATAGCTAACCCCTAGCTCTTCATGAGCATATTTTAGTCTTTGGGCTAAGATACTAGCTTCATATTCTCTTAGCTTTGCAATAGGCTCATTGCCTATAACCCAATGGATTTCAAGATGCCCATCTATATTGCTATTAGCTTTTATTGGGGGGGCTTCATTATGGCTAAAGCCTAAGTTATTGTCAGCAAGGCTGTTAGTCATTTTATTTAAAAAACGATTGATTAATTTAGCATGGCGATAGCTAGTATTTAAAGGTTTTAATACTTCTCCGCTGGCAAGGGCTTTTCTAAAAACACGTACATCTGCATTTCTAAAACCATAAATTGATTGCTTGGGGTCACCAACTACCTCTATATTTATTCCGCTTTGCTCGAGCCGAGCGAAAAATTCTCCTTGGAGAGGGTTTAGATCCTGATATTCATCTATAAGTAATATTTTAAAACGAGAACTTAAACGCTCTAAAGCAGGCTTAGTATTTGCTAATTTAATAGCTCGGCGTTCAATCTCGGCAGGGGATAACAAGCTGGCTTTAAAACGCAATGAAAAATTATTGTAAACTCGCTCATAAGCTTTTTTAAGCTTTAAATTATTGGGGTCATTATCAGTAAAAAAGCTTTCGGATAAAGAGCGTTTGCTAAAAAGAGCTAGTAAATTAGCTTCCAAATTCTTAAGTTTTGTAGAAGCATGTAAATCGTGCTGTGGGTCTTGAGCCAGATAAAGCAAGCTGCGCATTTCTTCTTCAAAGACTGCTTGGGCTTCCCATTCACCTAAAACGCTAAAATCTGGGTCTAAACCCATGATAGGGGCAACTAACCTCAAGCTTTCTATCATAAATCCATGAATTGTCGAAAGTGATGCGCCTTCTAATTCTCTTTTGGCTTCGATAAATTGTGCTCGTTGTGCTTCTAATAATTTAAAATTATAGTGCTCACCCGTTTTTAAAACTTCCAAAATCCCTTCGGCAACTCTTTGGCGTAATTCGTGAGCTGATTTTCTGGTAAAAGTCACTCCTGCAATTCGTCTAAGTGGAGTGCCTGAGCTAATTAATTCTAAATAACGCAAGACCAAACTAGTCGTTTTACCAGTGCCTGCCGAGGCTACTCTAACTTTCATCGCTGACCCTCACGGCAAATATCGTAAACATTACATTCACGGCAGATAAAGCCGGGTTTAGGTTCTACGTTGCCAGTTTTATATTCTCTAAAAGCCGCCTTAGCTTTATTTTGACGAAGCTTCATCTTTTTCCAGATATAGTTGATAGCGCCATCATATACCTCAATTTTTTGACCTGAGATGGGCCAAATATATATTTTTACCGAGTCGATTTGCTGTTTGTAATTTTCTAAAAGATAAGCACTTGCCCAAAGCTCATTCCAACGTCTTTCGATATATTCTTTGGCCTCAGCTTGATTATTGACAAGCTCAGGAGCAACAAAGCGATACAAAGAGGTTGTTTTGCCATATTGAGCAGCAGCATCAATATAGCTTTGTAGCTCTTGCTTTTCTGGTATTGATTTACCATAGCGTAATTTACTTAAAGAATCACTATATTCGTTTAGCCAACTAGCATAATTAGGAAAGCTGCTTTTTAGGTTATCTAGCCTAGCTGGATTAAGGCTTTTATAATTACGCATTTGATTTAAAAGCTCGAGCCAATCGGGTAAAAAGCTTTCAGGCTTTGCGGCTGAGTTTGCCCAATACCTAAAGGGACAAGCTTGATAATTTTTTAGTTTTTCTAGGCTAATTGGTTTTAGTTCTAGGGCACTAATATTGGCTTTAAAGCTATTATTTTGATTAAGCTCGAGCCTGCTTCCAGCTGCAATTATTGGTAATTCTGCGGCATTGCTACCCACTAATGAACTCTCAACAACCAAAGGTCCACCTTGGTCTGCTTCTGGGTAAGTTATCACGACTTCATCAGCACTAGCTAGCAGCTCATCATATAAAAGCTGGTCACGTCCTAAATAGCGTTTAGGTAGCTTTTTGCTTTTGTAAATATTCTCCAAAACAACCCGTTGTTCTTCTGGGATAAAATAGTCTTCTTGCTCTCGCAAGCTATAGTTACCTTCATTAGCAGATAAGATATAGCTTTTTTTAAATCTTCTACCCGAAGCTAAATTATGATTTAAAATAGGAATGCCAGCTTTTGCGGGCTTAAAGACATAGCTGTCTTGTAAAAGTGCTGCCCACCAAGCTCTAAAGCTAGCCCCCGAGGCTAGTTTGCTGGCTTCTTTAGCACGCTCAAGAGCATGTTTTTTAAAGTTTTGCCAATTGAAATCAGTATCAATGTTTTTGTTTAAATTAAGTTCTATTAGTTCTAACAAATTGTTTGCCCATTTTAGCTCATCAGTTTCATCATCTAAATTGAGCATATTAAGCCAATGATTCCAAGTTCCTAATAAATTAAGCTCTTTGGCTAATAATTCTAAGGCACTAAGACCTGCAATCTTTCTTTGCATGGCTACCCGAGCTAGGGGTATTAGCTCGGGGATAGCTAATAATTTTGATGCGGTTGGATAGTTGGGTATCTCTAATAAATCCATGACCAAACTGCCTGCGATTGTGTCTGTTAGAGCTTTTGGGCTTTCATCAACTAATGCTAATCCATATTCGTCAGCAAGAGCTAAAAATGCCTTTGTGCGATTTTGAGGTAATATTACGGCAAGCTCGAGCATACTTGCCCCGTTTGCCAAATCCTGCTTTAGAGAACGCAAAACCCACCTAGCCTCGCTAATAGGATTGGCTGCTTTATAGGTATTTACTTTTACTGGATATTTTTCTTCTAAAATAATATCTGCCGTAAATTTAGCAGGTGTTTCAGGAAGGCTAAGCCAGATCTCTAAATTATCATTACTAGAATAACTTTTAGATTTTGATAATTCTTGATAAATCTCTAAATCAAGCGTGCTAATTTCACGGTATCCGTCTACTATAATCAAATCTGCTTCGGCCTTTGGGGTGCCAGTTTTTACTAATTCTAAGGTGGCTTGTCTAAAATCATCATAGTCCCACTCATCTTTTTTTATCCGCTCATAAGCCTTAAAAACATCTCTAATTCTGTGGGTTTCGGTATCTATAATTTCAATATCTTTATAGCTTAAGCCATAGCGTTTTAATTCGGCGATTGCTCTAGTAAACAACCTTGCTTCGCCAGGAGATGCAGGGGATTTTTGAATTAGACTTAAAGCATCGCCAACTCGAGCTATTCTTCCTGTACCAACTAAAAGAGATTTAAGCTTCATGGCTCTGGTTAAAAGCCTATAATAGATTTGTTGTTGCAGCAAAAATTCAAAGCCTAAAATTGCTCCATGTTGGCTAGCCAAATGGTAAATATAAGACCTATGGTTTGGTAAACCAACCCACCAAACCCGTTTTTTATTTTTGCAAGCTTCAATAGCCAAATTCATTAAATAAGTGGTTTTACCTGAACCAGGCGGGGCTACTATTAGTTTCATAATAATATTTTAGCTTTATTATGTTTAGTTTTTAGTTTATTGGCTTTTTATATACGCTAATCTTGACATAATTAGCATTTTCACAAAATTAGGGCAATAGGGTTTTTGTTCTGTCTAGTCGTTTATAAACGATTAAGGCCCCCCATTCACGAAAGATCTCATCTAATTCGGCTAAATGTTTTATTACGTTTGGGCTAGGCTTAAATTTTATTTCTTTTGGGCTTTGGTAATCTACAGGGTATGGAATTACAGTCCAAGCTTGAGCTTTTGCGCTCAGATAGGCTCGAGCCATATGTGCTGCACTAGTCACTAAAACCCATCTTTCGCCCTGTTTTGGTTTTTGAGTTTTAATAGTTAGTAATATATCTTCATAAGTGCTTCTGCTTGTACCTAAAAACACAATCTTTCTTTGAGCATATTCATTGCCAGCAAATAAGCTTTTATCATTGGCTAAAGCAATAAAATCATTTTCTATATCTTCTTGAAATATTCCTGTAAATACTAATTTTGCCTTTGGGTATTTTCTGGCTAAGCTGGCTGCTGCGATTAGTCTTTCGGCATGTTTGTTAGTATTAAGTTGCTGCCGTGATTTACTTGTTTCCCAATCTAGGGCACCACCTAATACCAAAATGCCGTCTATATTATTTGGCATAATGATAGGAGCTTTTAGGCGGTTTTCTAAGTTTTGATTAAGATAATCTGAGATTGGGAATACCGCAGGTAAAATCGCTACGATGATTGTAAATAATAGTAATTGTTGGGCAAGCTTGTGCCATTTAATAATTAAAGAAACTAATACTAAAACTAATAAAATAAAGAAGATATTGCTAGGTGCTAAAATTAACCAAAGTAAGTCAGACTCGAGCCTCATGGAATTAACTGTATACTTTTGTAAGTGAGAAAAGCTTTATTTTATTTAATATTTGACATATACTCATGAAATACTAATAAAAGAGGTAATTTAAATGCTAGCAATTATAACAGATTCAACCTGCGACATAAGAGAAGAAGAATTAAAGTCTTTAAATGTTAAACGAGTACCACTTTATGTTAATTTTGACGGTGAAGTATTTAAGGATTGGATAGAAATAAGCCCTAAAGAATTGATTTCTAGAGTTGCATCTGGTGATGAAATACCAGGCACTAGCCAACCTACCCCTATTGATTTTAGTAGCGCTTATAAAGAAGCTATTTCGGAAGGCGCAAGCCAAATACTAGTAATGACTATCAGTAGTTTGCTCTCGGGCACATTTCAGTCAGCTAATTTGGCTACCGATGGTATTGAACTGCCGATAACAGTTTTTGATTCTAAGGCAGCTAGTTTAGGTCTAGGAGCAATGGTAAAAAAAGCTGCCCAAATGCGTGATGCTGGAAAAAGTATAGAAGAGGTAGTAGCTGTTTTAGAAAAAATTAAGGACTCTAATCAGCTTATATTTACCGTGGAAAATTTGAACTATTTGCAAAAAAACGGCCGTATTGGTGGTGCATCTGCGTTGCTTGGTGGCTTATTAAATATAAAACCTTTGTTAGGCGTTGTGGCGGGCAAAGTAGATTCTTTGGGGCGAGCTAGGGGCGAGAAAAAGGCTTTTAAAGAAATAGTAAAACGTATTAAACAGTATAGAGATAAGCATGAAGGTAAAATGCTAATTAGCTTTTTACATATTCAAAAAGAAGAAGCAGCCGACAAACTACGTCAGGCTGTTATAGAGTCTGGAATAGATTTTGTTGATCAAGGCAGCTATGAAATTGGTACAGTAATAGCCTGCCATGTTGGTCCTGGAGTTTATGGGGCTTATATGAATATTGATGAAGATTAGTTCTTTTCTGGACCCATTAACTTAATCACATCATCAACAATAAAGTTATAAAGCCTATTGGAAATAAATTGTAAGATTAATAAAGAATCTACAGCCTCTTCAATGGTTTTATAACTATTGGCAACTCTTATGGTTTTCTCTAGTTTTTCTAGGTCTAAACTGACACATTCTAAAATTATATGACCATTTTTTGTTACAAAAAAACGGATCCTTTCAACAATATTAACCCTACCACTAAAGCGAGGGTGCAGTGGATGGCGGCTTGTTCTGGTTTCTGATAAGAGCTGGCCTTCAAAAGCAAGGGGCTTTTTTCCGGTACGCTCGAGCTTAACGTAATTCATAGCTAGATACTAACGCTGTTTTTTTTATAAAAAGGTACGAATGTCGCAAAGAATGTAAATTATTTACATTCTTGCTAATTTTGCAAGTAATAGCATCTAAAATAACCAAAACTAGAGCTAAAAAGAGCTTATATTAAAATTGCTTTTGTGGAGCCATCTATGTTAAAAGTAGCCAATTCTTTATTTGTAAATAAAGCTACTTAAAGAATTTCCGTAAATGAATAAAAATCCCTTAGTTTTGCTAACGGTTTTATGAGTTTTAGTCAGATGCTAAGGCGTTAAACTCTTTTTCCTTATTTTTAAACCATTCTTTCATAGCATCGGGCTTCTTCATGAGCTCTTGCATTTCGTTCAGGGTTTTTAAATGTATAGGTTTTTGCTCGGCTAATCTATATTAAATATGAGCTAAAGTTAGAATAAAAGAAGTGGTTTTAACTCAGAATGGGGTAGTTTGAAAATAAATAATTAGTCTATAAACTGTTTGACCCTAAATATATTCTTAACAGAGCTATGCTAATCTAATAATTATATGGAGGATTTTTATGCGTAGAATTTTAACTTTGATTGTTGTTTTGATTATTTCATTGGGTTTTGCTCAAAACTTGGTTGTTTTTCCACTAGATAGCCAAGATATTTCTTTGGGTATGGCTATTTCTGATAAAATTGCCGAAAGCTTTTCAAGCTCTTTAGAAACTTATGGCCCAGAGGTTGCCTCTGGTTTGATACCGCCAATTGTTGTTCAAGACGGTTTTTTTAGTATTACCCGTAGAGCACCAACAATTGCTAGCAAAGGCTCAACAGCAATGCTCAGAGAAATAATAGGAGCTGACTACCTAATTTCGGGCGCTGTGGATTTTATAGCTAATGATATTATTGCCCATATTAATCTCAGTACCCGAGATTCAGTCTTTTCTTATGAATTTACAGCAGATGCTGAGGACCCAGGAGCTTTAATTAATACAGCGGTGTCTGTCTTATCTATAAAAATGGGTTTGCCAATTGTATTAGCTAATGCTGAAATCAATTTATCATCTGACTACGGAGACTATGTTGACGCACTCACATTAGTGGCATATGGTGAGATTGAACCAGCAATTTCACGTTTAGAAGCTATGAATAGGTCAACTAAAGCAGATGACTTATTAGCTGCCTTAGAGGCTGTACGGGTGGGTTTAGAATATGGCAATAATCCACTAATGGCAGTTATGTCATTGGCTTTAGAACCAGTTGATGAACAGCTCTCCTTAAGCTATTTTGAGAAATTTGCTCTTGAGGGTAGTTTACCTGTAGTTAATCTTTGGATAGCTGCATTGTCAACCAGTAGAGATGATAATACTAAAGCCCAAGATTATTTTGAAAAAAGCGAGTTTTACCCTTTCGGTACAGCGGCTAGAGCTGCTTATGCTCGAGTACAAGGTCTTGATTATAGTCAAGATGAAAAGATAGTATTGGCTCAAAATGATACAGCAGCTTTATTGGCAGTAGCAAGTGCTGCTAGTTTTGCAGAAGATTTTGCCACCGAAAAACAAGCTTTAAGACGTTTGACTGAAATCTTGCCAGATTATATCTATCCTTTTGAAAGATTGTCTTTTATTGCTTTTGATGAAGATGACCCCATCTCGGCAGCAAAAGCGCTGGCTGTGGCGGTTAGGCTCGAGCCTGAAAGTGATTTATATTGGACTAACCTAGGCTGGTCATATTACCTACTAGGAATATTAGATAAAAGCGAAACTGCCAGTTTGCATGCTATTGAGTTAAATTCAAATGCTCATATTGCTTTATTTAACCTTGGGCTTGCTCGGACGGTAACTGGTAGATTAGCTGATGCTATAGAAGCCTATAATAAGGCAGTAGCCTTAGACCCAGAGGTAGATGATGAAGCGGTTCATGATTTAGAAAATGCTAAAGCCTTGTACCCTAATCAGGCAGACATCTACTATTCTTTGGCTTATCTCTATGAGCAAGAGTTACGCCGTGAAGAGGCAGCTGTGCAGTATCAGTTATATCTTGATAAGAACCCAAGCAATAGTAAATTTGTTAAAGATGCCCAAGAAAGAATAGAAGCTCTATTAGCACCACCGCCAGAATTCTTTATTAGTGATAATGTTACTATCGGTTTGGGCTTAGCAGGTATAGAAGCTGGACCTTATCATTCTGGTGAATTGATATATCCATCTTTCGAGCTTTACACAGATGGCGATGAATTACCTAGCAATATTAAATATAGTATTGCAATCGCAAGTGGGGCTAAGATAGTTGCTATTAATATCTATGATTATAGTGTTCCTAAAAATGCAATTGGTTATGTTATAGAAGACAAATCTGTTTTAATTCCTAATGATTTAGTTGCTGGTAAATATACATTGAGAATCGATATATCGTCTGATGACGGTAGGAAAGCTAGCTCGATAACGGATTTTGAAATTGTTGACAATAGTAAACTTTTAAGGCAATTAATTAGCCGTGATATTATTATGTTTGATGTCGAAGATATGCCATTTTATACGGCTAAAGACTTATATAAATCTGACGAGGTTTTACTCGAGCTACTAGTTACAGAAATCCATAACTTGGCAGATTTAGCTGACGAAGTAGTCCCAGCTATAGAAACAGGCCGCTATGCCGGCAAAACAGGCAGTGAACTCTTTAGTGGGCTTAGTACGGTTGATGTTAATGATTTCTTAGTTAACCTTTTGGCTACGGACGCTAATCAATCAGAGTTTTTATTTGTTGATGCTTTTCTTCAGTGGGCCCTAGATGTAGCCCAGTAGATAAAATTTAATTAGAAGATTGAATTATTAAGAGATGTGGCAGTTAGGCCATGTCTCTTTTTTTGTAATAGTGCCCGCATGATACATAGCAAGATACATAGCAAGATTTTGTTTCTGTAAATTTTCCAAACACTCGAAACCGAGGCTTCAGCCTCGGCTAAGGCGCGGAAATCGCTTTTGATGAGGTAATTAATTGAGCTTGGTATAACTGATTAGTGAAAGCACTATTTTCTTGTTTTCATGAGATCTAATGCAAAGACTATCCATATTTCTCATTTATGAATTCACAGGACTACTAGCTCCTAAGTTCTGTCTACTAGCCACTAAGTTTTATTATCGTAAAAATGCTAAAAGATTAATTCCAAACCCTTAAAAGCTTCATTTTATCATTGATATTTTCGGCAATTGCTACTAATTCATTATTATGAACCAAGCCAACTCGGCCTTCAAAATCTACTTTTAAACGCTGCCCTAGTTTAATTCTGCGAGCTTTTTCTGCATCCAATTCTATTATTGGATATGGGAGGGTAGAAATAGCAGTTTGTCCGCTAGTATTAGGCATCTGCTCGAGCCTAATCGAATCATCTAGCTCTAAACTAGCAGCTTTTGTACGAACTAGCCCACTGAGATGAGCTTCTTGTTTTAATTCTAGACCTAAATCACGTGCAAAAGAGCGAATATAAGTACCTGCTTTTACTTTTAGATGAAATAAAGCCGTTGGCTGATTACCCAAGCTTGTTGGTAAATCTATCTGAATTCCATTGTTATCAGTTTGCCAAACGCCATCAGTTTTGGAAAATGAGTTTGCTAGCAAATCCCGATTAGCTGCAAAATCAAGCAATCTTAGTTCATAATAAGCAACAGCTCGTTTGGGTAAATCTAAGCTTTCACCGCGGCGGGCAGCATCATAAGCTTTGACCCCAGCTTTTTTAATGGCAGAGTAGTTAGGAGGCAATTGCTCTTTTAGTTCTAAAAACTTTTGGGCGGCAATTTCTATATCTTGTATTCTTAGCTTACTAGCATCGCTTGTTTTTTCTATTGGTCCTTCGGCATCTAAAGTTGGCGTACTTGCTCCAAAAGAAACATAAGCCAAATAGTGCTTGTCACTACCTATTAAAAATTGGGAGAGCTTAGTTGCTTCATCAACCAAAATTACTAAGACCCCAGTTGCCAAAGGGTCTAGTGTGCCAGCATGACCCACTTTTTTGGTGTTTAGTAATCTTCTAGTTCTACTAACAACATCATGTGAGCTTAGGCCGAGGGCTTTGTTAATATTGAATATTGGCATAATTATTTACTATCAGGCACTAGGGCTATAAAATTTGATGTCCCAATTTATACCCTTACGAAAAATCAAAGACTAGCTTTTCATCTTTTACATTAACATCAACTACGCCACCATCTTTAAGTTTGCCAAATAATAGTTCGTCAGCAAGTGGTTTTTTGAGTTCGGATTGAATTAACCTAGCTAAAGGGCGGGCACCATAGAGCTTGTCATAACCTTTATCAGCTAAGTAGGCTCGAGCCGAAGTATTTACATTCATAGTGACTTTTTGTTCTTTTAATTGCCCAGCTAGTTCTTTTAAAAACTTATCAACAATAAATAACATAGTGGCTTTAGCAAGTGGTTTAAATTGCACAATTGCATCTAAACGATTTCTAAATTCTGGAGTGAATAAGCGTTTTATGGCTTCGTCACTTTCGTGATCGCGGGTATTTTCGGTAAATCCGATAGAATTTTTACTGGCTTCAGATGCACCAGCATTAGAGGTCATTATTAAAATAATGCTTCTAAAATCAACTTTTTTACCATTGTGGTCAGTTAATTTGCCGTAGTCCATAATTTGCAACAAGATATTAAAAAGGTCAGGATGGGCTTTTTCAATTTCATCTAATAATAAAACTGCATGAGGGTTTTGGGTAATGGCATCAGTTAATAAACCACCTTGGTCAAAACCAACATAACCAGGTGGTGCACCAATAAGCCTAGAGACAGTGTGTTTTTCCATGTACTCAGACATATCAAATCTTAAAAACTGAATGCCTAAGTGCTTGGCTAGTTGTTTGCTTAATTCTGTTTTACCAACTCCGGTGGGCCCTGTAAATAAAAAACTAGCAATTGGTTTCTCGGGGTCACGTAAGCCAGAACGAGCTAACTTAATTGCGCTCGAGACTTCTTTAACAGCTAGTTGTTGCCCAAAAAGAACAGTGGATAGTTCATTTTCTATATTTTTTAATAAGCTGCGGTCATCTTGAGAGACAGTTTTGGCAGGTATGCGCGCCATGCGTGCAATTGTGGCTTCTATATCTGTTTTAGTCAGACGTTTTTTGCGTTTTTCAGCAGGTACTAAAGCCTGAGAAGCCCCAGCTTCATCTAATACATCAATAGCAGAGTCGGGCAAGCGTCTATCTGAGAGGTGCCTAACTGCC
>CAMZLP010000015.1 GCA_947311535.1 uncultured Deinococcota bacterium
TTACTAACAAGCATTTGCTCAAATAAATTTGATGTATCTATCACTACTCCTCAAGAGCTTAGCTCAACTCTCCCTTCTTGTTGGTCTAAGCTCCTTTAGGAAATATAATTAAAATGAAATCAAAAAATTATTAGTAAATTATTAGTCGAGCTTAGACCAACAAGAAGGGAGAGTTGAGCTAAGCTCTTGAGGAGTAGTGATAGATACATCAAATTTATTTGAGCAAATGCTTGTTAGTAAAATGTTAGTAATACTAGTTCAGGTAACTAATTTAGAACTTTTTCGGTTGGTTTTGTAACTCCACTATTTAGAGTTTGGCAGTCTACGACTTGCCAGTTTTACCTTTTTACTTATTTGATATTGATAAAACTTAAAGGCGCAGCACTCCTTTATTTTGCAATAAAACCTATCTTAAGGGAGATATTGTCAAAATTTGGAACTTAGAGTTTTTTGCTCGAGCCTTTTTTACTCAGCCTAAGACCAGATTTATTTTTTTTAATCTTCTTGCTTTTAGTTTTTGCTAACAAGGTGATTGTTTTCTTTTTACTTAGTTTGCTAGCTTTGCTAGACTTTTGAATTTTAGTGGCTGTTTTTTTGTTTTTTGTTTTTTTAGAACTAGCTGACTTTGACAAGCTAGGTTTTTTGCTTTTCTTTTTGCCAATTTTGTTTTTACTTAGAGTTTTTGCTTCACTTTTCTTAGTTTTGCTTTTTTTAAGCTTGCTTACTTTGCCCTTGGTTTTTTTGTTTTTTGCCTTTTGTTGCTCTAAATCTTTGAGCATTTTGGCTTCGGCTTTTTGAAAATCTCTTATTTTTTTCTGGATTGCTTTTAAGCTTGTTTTTAATATGTCTATTCCTGCCATAGTTATCTCCTTAAGATATTATATCAGCTTTGCCGAAATTCTGACGGTGATATTCCAAATGTGTTTGCCCAAACTCGCCTAAATGAACGAGGGTCATCGTAGCCGCATTTATCTGCAATTTTCTCTATACTTAAGTCACTTTCTAAAAGTAGATTTCGGGCAGGCTCGAGCCTAATCCTATGTTGATATTGCAGTGGGGTCATACCAATTTGATCTTTAAAAGACCTTGTTAGTTTGCTCACACTTGTTTTAGAAATTTTAGCTAAATCTTCTAACTTTATAGCCTGGTTTGGGTTTTTTATAATATAGTCTTGGGCGCGGTGTAGTTGCTTGTTTAAATGGTTGCGATATTCAAAATAAATACTAGTTTGGCTGCTATCGCCATTTCTACGATAATAGATAACTAAATCTCGGGCAACTTTAGCCGCAAAATTAGCACTTTGATCCTGCTCGAGCATATACATTGCCATATCAATCCCAGAGGCTATGCCGGCACTGCTTATAATATTGTCGTCATGAGTAAATAATACATTATCTTGCACTTTGGCTTTGGGGGCTTTTTCTTTTAAAAGCTCTAATAATTGCCAGTGGCTAGTACAGCGTTTATTTTTTAATAAACCAGCCTGAGCTAAAAGCAATGAGCCAGAACATACTGAGGCAATTCTTGCCCCTAGTTTTGCGGCTTTTTGCAAATAGCTAATTATTTCTGGGTTTTGATAAGCTTTTGGAAATTCTAATTTATTATTATGATGGGTTCTTACCCCCACTACTATTAAGCTGTCTTCTTTTGTTATTACTGGTGGAGGTATTAGTTCGCTGAGTACAAGCTTTTGGGCAGTTTTTATGCTGCTTTGGCTCGAGCTAAAACAAAGTTCGTACTCAGCCCCACGCTCATTGGCTGTGTAAAATACCTGAGCTGGCCCAGCTAAATCTAAAAGATGGACCTCATCTAATATTAAAAAAACAATTTTACTCAAAATTACAACAGCTTTTTAATTGAAGATAATACACCAAGATGTAAACCCTCATGAAAGTTGTTAAAAACAATAGACTCTTCAATATTATTAAGGCTAATACCATTAGAAGTTGTATAACTATTAAAATCGCTAAAAATTGATTTCTCATAGTCTGCCTCTAATATTTGGGGAGTAGATGCTAATAAAGCCTTTAACTCTTCAACATCAGGGGTTTTGCTCCAATCTTTTGGTGAGCTACCTTTGCGATACAGTGCCATATACTTTTTAGGAATGTTAATTTCCTGATTGCCTAAGCCATAATGCAATACTTGCTGAGAGGCTAATATATGCCCAGCATTCCATAAAATATTATTGCCAAATCCTTTGGGAATATGTAACAAGGCTTTTTCATCTAAACCTTCTAATTGCTTTATTACAAAATTGCGAATTAGTTTTAATAATTGAATCTCTTCTTTCATATATGCTCCAATTCTTTAGTTCTTTTAAGCAGTATTCCATATATTCTTGTATTTTGATATAAATATCAACACCTTTAGAGCGCTTTTGTTACTACAGAATAAGATTGCTATTTGACCAAGAGCAAGGCATTAGTTTTTCAAAACAACTGAAAAATTTGTATAACTATGCTGAACGCTCTAAAAATCACAAACATTCCTATTGTTAAAATTGACCTTAAGATCTGTTCTTGGCGTTGTTTTTATCTAGGCTAAAGCAAGCTTTTTGAAAGATCTCAAAAAGCTAATATAGAGCTCATACGATTTTTTCCTAAGCCTCTTTCACATAAGTTGAAATAAATTTATCCCAAATTGGATAATCTGATAATTGCCATATCGAGGCTATAAATTCATAAAGCTTATTTTTAGACCAAGCTAGATTTTTATAGGCATAAATAGCAGTTGCACGATAATTGGCAGCACAATGGATATGGATTTTTCCTCTTTATTGGTATCTATCGTAGATTCAAAAAAATCAAAATCTGTATGCTTTGGGTTTTCCCAATCAACAGGAATGCGTAGATAGCTTATTTGCAGTTACTTAATAGAGTTTTTTTCTTGAGCAACTGCATATTTATGTTGTTTAGGAAGTAAATTGATTACTAAATCGTAAGCTTCATTAGCCAGGCTTTGCCAATTTAAAGATTTAAGATGGCCTGAACAAGATCTTAAACTGTCTATCTCTTTAAAATTATAGTTTTCTTTGATATGCATATTATTCCTCTTGTTCCTTAATTAGATTACAAAAGTTTTGTAATTTCTAAAAGTTTATGATTTATAAATATAAGCTAGGCTATTTCGTTAAGTCATCTAGCTCATCTATCACTTGGGCTACAGTTTTAATACTGGCAAACCTACCAGCTAAGGCATATTCTGTTCGCTCCACAATTTCAGCAGGCATTAAATCTTTACCACCCGCCCAATGTTTTATAGGAAAGGTAAGCGTTGCCTCGCTCACATAGTCAACCGTATAACCCAAATCTGCTCCATGTCTAGTAGTTGTTTCGCAGCACTGCTCGGTTTGTATGCCTGTTATTACGATATGGTTGCAGTGCATTTTATTCAAGCGAGTTTGCAAATCTGTGCTTGCAAAAACACTTCGGGTGGTCTTTTCTAGTATTGGCTTATCTTTTGCATCTAAAAAATCCATAAGCTTATAGTGAGGGCTAGTCAGCAAAAATGCCTCATCTGGGTCGGAATGTAAAACATAAAAAATAGGCTGATTATTTGCTTCAAAAGCCGCTATTAGCTTGCTGATATTTGCTTCAAACTTGAGGTTGTTACGTTTTGCCCAATGTTTTGGAAAAGCTTTAAACGAATCTTGGACATCAATTACCAATAATGCTGTTTTATTCATAAAATACAGATTAGCTTATTTTATTTACCATAAAAAGGGCCAAAAAGTTAATTAAGAGGACAAATCTGGTCAAATTCACAAAGCTTAATTTTGTCAACTATTAAACAGCTTCTTATCTAAAACGCCTGTAGGCTTAAGAAATATGAAAAAATCTCTTATTTTGTTATTACTTATTCTTTTGAATTTATCAATTGCCCAAAACAGCGATTTTAATTTTGCTAGTTGGGATAATATGTTGCAAAAATATCTTGCCAATGGTGGCAGAGTTGACTATAGCAAGTGGCAAGCCAATGACCAAGCTGCTTTAGACAAGCTAATTGCAGACTTAGCTAAGTTTGACCCAAATAATCTAGGGCAAAATGCAGAAATTGCTTTTTGGGTAAATAGCTACAATATTTTAGCAGTTTCAGAAGTACTAAGTCGTTATCCAATTGATACGGTTAGACCAGAATTTTTGTTTATCCCGGAGCGTTCATTTTTCACTGACAAAAAGCACACAATTAATAATACAAAATACAGCTTGGACTCTTTGGAAAATGATATTTTACGTGCTAAATATCAGCAACCACTTATTCATTTTAGCATTGTTTGTGCATCTAATAGTTGCCCAAATTTGCGCCCAGAAGCCTATAATGGAGATAATGTAATAGAGCAGCTAAAATCGCAGGCAAGAAAATTTATTGCTGATAACAATAAAAATGAATTTTCTGGCAATACCGCTCAATTAAGTAAAATATTTGATTGGTTTAAAGCTGATTTTGAATCCGCTAGTGGCTCAGTCAAAGAATTTTTACTTCCCTATGCTACAAGCCAAATAAAGCAAGTTCTAAATTCTGATAATCTGCAAATAAAATACCTTGATTATAATTGGGGTTTAAATGATTTGGCTAAACCTTGGTCTAGGTGATTTAAAAAAGAGATTTTGCCTCATACCAAACTTAATAAACTAGTTCTTTTATGCAAACTTTCTCAAATTGCTTTGTACATTCATGTTTTAGGCTTTCGCAGTCCAAGTTATAAAGCTAATGATTTTCTTGGTTTTTAATAGCTTTGAATTTTAGCTAAAAAAGTTATCTCAAAGCAAGGCTTATTTCCTATTTGGAATACTAGGTCTAAGCTCAACTCTACTTGGCAGAGTCCTAGCAGGCATTTTAAACAAATCTACAACCATTTGACCAATATCCTCGGGTTGAATACGCCAATCTTTGCCCTCTTCTGGGCTTCTATTATTAAAATGAGATGACACCGATCCTGGCATAATTGTAGTAACTTTTATGCCCTTATAGCGTAAATCTAGCATTATCGCTTCACTAAAACCATTTAAACCAAATTTACTAGCATTATAGGCACTACCGCCAGCAAAAGTGTTTTTACCGGCAAGGCTGCTTATTGTTATTATGTAACCTTTAGTTTTTATTAGCTCTTCAATGGCAGCTTTTACACTATAAAACACACCAGTTAAATTGGTATCAATTACGTCCTTCCATTGTTCAATGCTTAAATCTTCTACAGATGCAAAGTGGCCAACTCCAGCATTGGCAATTAAATAGTCCAAGCTTCCAAATTGCTCTATGGTTTTTTGTACTGCATTAACTTGGCTCTGGTAATCTTTTACATCACAATAAACAGCAATTGCTCTGCCTGAATTTATCTTATTTAGTTTATTAGCTGCATGCCCTAAATCATCTTTGTTTCTGGCAGTAATACAAACGTTTACATCTTCTTTTACTAGCTTAGCGGCAATAGCAAAGCCAATTCCTTTGCTAGCGCCTGTGATAACTGCAGTTTTATTTTTCATATAGCTACGCTAGCATGTCAAAACATGTACGGCATTGGGCTTGGCTACTAGCAGTCCTTTTGGCCTAGTTTAGGTCTTACCAGACGGATGCATAAAATACCGCCTTAGGCTCGTGTATAAAGAGTAATAAAAACCTATTATTAATCTTAATTGGATTTGCTTTTAGACAAGCATTAATACTTTGGTATTAATGCTAAATGTCTAAGCAGGGGCAATCCAAAATGATGATGAGCAAAGGCTTTTATAAGCCTAGAGTTAATATATTACTTTTTGAAAGGAGTAATTTTATGAAAAAAACAGCAGCAGTATTAGTATTGGTGATAGTTACTTTGCTAGCAGGGTTAGCAAGTGCAAGTAGTGAAACAATTTATGCAAGCTTTTATAATGGTAATCCAGATAAAGGTGCATCTCGATTAACTAAGGTCAGTGTTTTAACAGGCCCTGTTAGCAAGCAAATTACTGGTATCGAAAATGCCACTTATGTAGTTATTGAATATGCTGGTGAATCCTACACGTATAAAATTGATACAATTGCTGACCGTAGAAACTATATTATCCTTAAAACTAAAGACAAAGCATTGCACAGTGGTAAAACAAATACGCTTACAAAAGTAGTAAGCGATATTATGAAGTAAAAATCAAGCTTGATTATATCTTCCTTAAAGGCAGGCTATGAAACTAGCCTGCCTTTAAGTGATGATTTTTTGACCTGATAGTGAATCTTTAGGCTCGGTTTTTCTAGTTGAGCCTAAAGATTTTTGCTTGAAGCCTATTGGCCAAGTTTGGTTTTTATTTGGGCAACTACTAAGTCGGTTATATCTGGAGTATTTGCAAAGTTTGCATAGACAAGTAATCCTGAGGTTTCTACAACTTCAGCGTCAAAGACAAGGTCATAACCTTGGGCGGCTGCTACTTCTTTGATAGCAGCATCAATTTCTTTTAGTATTGGTGCAGATGCTTTATTTATGTCATCTTCGTATCGCTTTTGTGTTGTTTCAAATGTATTCACTAGCAAACTGGCTCGAGCCCGCTCGTCGGCGGTCAAGCCTGCATCTGTCGCTGCTTTTGCTTGTAATGCTTTGATTTCATCGGCAAGCCCTTGTAATTCTATATCGCGTTCTTGTAATAATTTAGCTGCTTCTGTATTAGGCCCATATGCCTGAATTAACGCAGTCGGACGTACAAAAGCAATTTTAGCAGCTTGCTGGGCACTAACAAATGATACAAAACTAAGGCTTATTAAAAATAGTAAAATAGGTAACTTTTTCATAAGGGATGGTATATAAGCTCTAAAGATGAGAAAAATCGCTTTGTCATGAATGTTTTATGACTATAATCCATAATGTGTATATAATAGTATTGATAATTGGAATCTTTGGTGCATTAATAGGAAGTTTTGCGAATGTAGTAATTTATCGTTTACCAGCTGGTAAAAATATTGCCTTTCCAGGCTCGAGCTGTCCCAATTGTGGTCATAAAATTAAGCCTTGGGAAAATATCCCAGTAATATCTTGGTTATTTTTAAGAGCAAAATGCTCGAGCTGTAAGACATCAATCTCTTTTAGATATCCTTTTATTGAAATATTAATGGCAGTTGGTTTTATGTTGTTGGCGCTTAGGTGGCCAGTAGAGATATATGGCTTTACTGTTGTACCTCTTTTAGTTATCTACGCCATGCTAGTAATAATGTCATTAATTGATTTTGACCATCTGTATTTACCAGATAGCTTAACTTTGCCAGCAATTTTTATTGCGATTGGTGCTGCTGCTTATTATCAGCCCGATGCAGGTTTACCAAACTTGGCTCAAGCAGCTATTGGCTCAGCTATTGCTGCTGGAATTATTGCTCTTATAAACCGATTGGGTAGCTTAATTGTGCGCCGTATGGCCGATACCAAAGAACGACTTTGGCCAATTGGCATGGATCAGGTAAATATTGCCTTTGTTTTTGGTGCACTTGGCGGTTGGATTTGGGGTTTGGGTTTTGCTTTATTATCAGTCATAGTAAATCTAATAGCCCGTAAACCGATCAGATTAGCCGAAAAATACATGTATTTGCTTTGGTTTGTAGCTATTGCTATTTCAGCAACAAATTTAATAGTAGGCCCAGTAGAGAGCCTTGCAGGTACTTTTATTGCTGCTGGTATAGTAGCTATTGCTGGTTCATTTTATTGGTGGTTTCATGAAATATTTACAGGAATTGCCGAAGATGAAGACTTTGAAGAGCCTGTTGCTATGGGCTTTGGCGATGTAAAACTTGCTGCAATTTTAGGTGCAATTTTAGGCTGGCAGAGTATGCTTGTTGCTTTATTTTTAGCTTTTATAATAGGGGCAGTGGTTGGTGTTACTGTAAAACTTATGGGAGGCTCGAGGATAATCCCCTTTGGTCCACCACTAGTTTTGGGTGCGTTAGTTGCTTTGTTTTATGGTAGCCAGATTATTAATTGGTATCTAGGGCTACTTACTTAGGCTGATGGAGCAAGACTTTTTATTACACTATTCTAGTTTTTCTACAGATATTTTGCTGAAAGGATATTTGGAAATTTTAGATGAATTTATACTTTTGATTTAGCATCTCAAGAATTACAAGGAACTAGAAGAACGCAAAAGAAATACTATTAGGTAGGAAATATAGTGCTACTATAAGGTATGAATAATACCATAGTTAACAGAAAGTTTTCAATTTCTCTGTCTGAAGATTTAGTAAGGTTTTTAGCTGACTATCAAAAAGAATTTAAAATTAGTAATAGAAGTGAAGTTATTGCCAAAGGGCTAGAAAAACTACGTGAAGAATATTTGGCCAAAGCTTACCAAGAGCATGCTATCGAATGGCAAAATGACCCTGATAGGGAATTTTGGGATAGTGCAGCTACTGATGATGGTATAGATATAGAGGACGTAGACTGGTGAATATTAATAGGGGAGATATATTTTTAGTTGATTTTGAGCCAGCAAAATATTCGGAAGCAAATAAGATTCGCCCAGCAATTGTTATTACAAGTGATAGGGCAAATATTTATGCGGCAAATGTAGTTGTAGTACCTCTAACAAGCAAAATTGAAAGGATTTATCCTTTTCAATTATTTTTACCCGCTGAACAAACTGGGCTTAAAAGAGATAGCAAAGCACAAGCTGAAATGATTAGAAGCCTTAGTAAAAATCGATTAAAGAAATTATTGGGACAAATTGGACCACTTGAGCTTATTGAATTAGAATATAGAATAAAATTGCATCTTGGTTTTGCCTAACTTAAGCTAGCAAGCCCTTAAGCTACATTTGCTTGATTATAAGTTAAAATAAGCTTATGTTTATGAAATTGAGCAATAAAACCTCATGAAAATACTTCACACTGCCGATTGGCACACAGGCCGAAGCTTACATGGCGTTAATAGAACTCCAGAAATCCGCGAGGTCTTGCAAGAAATTATTGAAATTGCCAAGATAGAAGCAGTGGATTTGGTGCTGGTAGCTGGCGACATCTATGACAAACGCAATCCACCGGCTGATGCTGAGGCTGCAGTTTATGAATTTTTCTTAGAGCTTGCCAAGGCCAAAATTCCTAGTGTTTTAATAGCTGGTAACCATGATTCACCAGATCGCTTAGATGCGGTGGCCAATTTGCTGAAATTATCTAATGTGACGGTAGTTGGGCAGCCCAAATTATCACAACAAGGCGGAGTTTTTGATTTAAATATTGATAACCAAGTAGTAAGGGTGGCAGCATTGCCATTTGTCAGTGAAAGACGGATTGTAAAAGTAGCGGAGCTATTAAATGAAGACATGGGGGCGTGGTTAGAAAAATACCAAACGGGTATGCGAAAGCTAGTAAATAATCTGACCAAGACATTTTCTAGCGAGCAGATTAACCTTCTGATGATGCACACCACCATGCATGGCTCAGCTCTGGCTAATTCTGAATATCAATTTCACTGTACCGAGAGTTATTCATTAAATTCTGATATTTTCCCAGAAGAAGCTAACTATGTGGCTTTGGGGCATATCCACAAAGCCCAACCAATATCGGATTATCCGCCAAGTGCAGCTCATTATTCGGGTAGTATATTGCAGCTAGATTTTGGTGAGCAAGCTAGCCAAAAATATATCTATATTGCCGAGCTAGAGGCAGCAAAACCAACTGAATTAAAAGAAATAAAGCTAACTGCGGGCAAAAAATTAAAGAATATTAAGGCTAATTTGGATAAGCTCGAGCAAAAGGAATTTGAAATCTCTGACTTTGACGGCTGGGTAAAACTAAAACTAGAATTAGAACACCCACAACCTGGGCTAAAAGACCGTATAAAAAGAAACCATGCCAATATTTTGGTAATAGAAACCGAAATTGCTAACTATGCCACTGAAGAGCAAAAAGAGAGCATTGATTTAGAAAAACTATCACTTTTTGAAGCTTATCAGGCCTATTATTTTGAAAAACACGGCAAAGAAATCCCCAAGAATATCGCCACGGCTTTTAAGGAACTTTATGAAGCAGATTTTGAAGGTGCGCTATGAAGCCATTAAAAATAGAAATGTCGGCATTTGCAGTCTTTACCGAGCAGGTATCTATTGACTTGAGTGGGCTCGAGCTTTTTGCAATATCAGGGGCTACCGGTTCTGGTAAAAGCACTATCTTAGATGCTTTAAGCTATGCTCTTTATGGTCAAGTTGCTAGGCTTGGTTCTAAGGGGTTGGATATTTTAATAAGCCCAGAAAAAACCCAGATGTTTGTAAGGGTAGAGTTTGAAACTGCTTTGGGCAGTTTTAGAGTGAGCCGCACAGCGGATAAAAAACCTAGCGGAAAAGTGACTAGAAATACTCGGATAGAGCAGCTTATTAACGCCTCTTGGAAACAATTACCCGAGAGTGAAAAATTAAAAGATGCTGACAATAAGCTCGAGCAAATTTTAGGCTTAGACTATGACGGCTTTACGAGGGCAATATTTTTACCCCAAGGTTCATTTGATGAATTCTTAAAAGGTGACGCTGCTAAGCGGAGAAAATTATTAGTAAAATTACTAGACTTAGACAAAATAGAAAAAATGCAACAAGCGGCTAATAGGTTTGCACGTGATGCCAAAACTACCATGGAGAATCTTAGCGAGAGGCTCGAGCAAGATTTTGCAGGAGCTAGCCCAAAGCATAAAAAAGAGCTAACTAATGGCTTAGCTGAGTTAGCTAAAAAACAAAAAACACTAGAAAAACAAGCCAATAATGTCAAAACCCTCTTGGCGGCGTTGGAATCGCTAAAAGAACTATTTGCCGAAAAAACACGTATAGACAAAATTATAAAAGAACTAGCTGCTCAGGCTGAGGGCATGAAAATCAAAAAAGCGAAGCTAAAAATGGCCCGACAAGCTCAGGGCTTATTGCCGATTTTGCGGCAACTAGAAGCTTTGCAAGAAAAACAAGGCAGCCAAAAAAAGCACTTAGAGCAAGCTCTTGAAGAATTACAAAAGGCTTTAAAAGACTTAGGAATAAATGATAAAAACTTGGCCCAGTTAGAAAAACTAGCCAATAAACGCTTGCCAGAAATAAGCAAAGAATTAAAAGAACTTTCAGAATTAAGCCCTTTGCTGGCTAAGCTAAAAGAGCGTGGAGCTAGCCTAAGTTTGGCAGATAATGCCCCAGCTAAAACAAAATACAGTGACCAAGCTTGGTTTGAATTGCAAAACCAAAAGGCCAGATTACCCGAGCTAGAGCGTTTGGAAGCTACTCTTGAAAAATTAAATAATGAAATTGCCAATGCCAAAAAAGATATTAAAAATACTAATCTTAAACAAAAAGAATTGCAAGAAAAGCTTGAGCAGCTCAAGCAAGTTGGTCAAGATTTAGCTGCCAAGGCCAAAGAAACTGAAGCAGCTTATAATCAGGCTCAAATCCAAAACCAAGCTGAGGCAATAAGAGCTCATCTGCACGATGGGGACGATTGCCCGGTTTGTAAGCAGACTATAAAAACTTTGCCCAAATCCAATGAAATTGATTTTATTAAGCTAGACGGAAAACGAAAATTAGCTAATGAGGAGCTTGAAAAGGCTAGAGATGACTATAAAAATTTAGATTCAGAAGAAAAAACTCTTACTGCCCGTTTGGCAGATAAGCAAGAAAATTTGCTTAGACTCGAGTCTAAGCTAGCCAGCACCCAAAAATCACTTTTGGAGCTAAGTAAAGAATTACTAACAGAAAATTCTCAAAATCTTAAAGAAGCAATTGCCACAAGCGAAAAGGGATTATTAATTGCCCTAGCTCAAGAAATAAAAAGCAAAACCACCGCTGATAACCCAGCTCAGGCTATTATAGATTTGGAGCAAGAGCAAGGAAAATTAGCAACTGACTTAGAAGCCGCCAAGCAAAAAAACTTGGATTTAAAGCAAAAAACCCAGCTGCTAAAACATAGTCAAGAGACTAATCAAAAACTTTTGGCCGAAATTGAAACAGATATTAGCAAATTGAATTCAGAATTTACTAAGTCATTGGCTAAAACATCATTTTCAGAAATATCTGAACTAAAAACAGCCTCTTTAAATGATATGGATATAAAAGCATTGGAGCTAGAAAGCAATAACTATGAAGTTGAAAAAGAAACAGCTAATAGGCAAGAGGTGGCCCTAGCTGCCAAACTCTCTGGCAAAGCTTTTAACGAGGCCGATTATTTAGCTAAGAAGCAAGAGCAGCAAAAACTGGCTCAAGAGATGTCTGAACTAAGCCGAGAAATGGGCCGTTTAGAGGCCGAGCTAAAGCAACTAGAACATGACTTAGCCAGAGCCAAAGACTTGCGGGCAGACTTGGCCAAAGAGCAAAATATCTATGATACTTATTATGCTTTGGGCTTAGATTTGCGTGGTAACGAATTGCAGAAATTTTTGCTAACGCAAGTTCAAGAAAAACTTGCCCACCGAGCCTCGGATATTATTTTAGAGGTCACCAATGGCCGCTATGATTTGCGCTTATTAGATGGTGAATATCAGGTTCGTGATGCGTGGTTACAAAGCGAGCCGCGCAATGCCAAAACCCTCTCGGGCGGTGAGACTTTTATAGCTAGCTTGGCTTTAGCTTTAGCCCTTTCTGAAACAATTGCTGGCAGTCAGGCATTGGGGGCTTTGTTTTTAGATGAAGGTTTTGGTACTTTGGACACCGAGACTTTGGAATCTGTAATTACTGTTTTAGAAAACTTGAGCAAAACTGGGCGTATGGTTGGGGTTATTAGCCACGTAAAAGAACTTACCTCTCGCATGCCAGCCTGTCTTACGGTTATTAAAACTAAGACAGGCTCGAGCATAAGCTGGGATATCCCCTAAAAATATTGTATCTTAGCTATACCAATATATAACCAATTAGCAAAAAAAGTGCTATTCTATATTTATACAAATTAAGGAGGTATTTTTGTCAGCGGTATTTGGTTTTTTAGGTATTCATGAAAGGAAAGATATGAGAAATATATTTAGAAATTTATTAATTGTTTTATTTGTTTCATTATTTGGATTTGGATTTGCTCAAAACACCCTAATTGTTGCTCGAGCAGCAGATAGCACCGGCTTAGACCCCCACACTCAAACCTCATTTGCCTCATTTCGTTTGCTCGAGCTAATTTACGAGCCACTTGTTACTTTAGATGCTGATTTAAATATAGTACCTGCCTTAGCCGAGAGCTGGTCTTTTTCTGATGATGCAACTAGCCTAACTATGAATTTGCGTAAAGGGGTAGTTTTCCATGATGGTTCAAGTTTTGGCTCCGAAGATGTAAAAGCAAGCTTTGAACGACTCTTAGATGAAGAAACAGGGGCAGCAGGCCGTAAAAACTTTACTAGCATTGAGTCTATAGATACTCCAGATGCGCATACGGTAGTTTTCAATTTCTCTTTAGCCGATGTACCAATTTTAGCCGCTATGACTAGCACTGGCGCTGCTATTGTTTCATCAGAAGATGTAGCCGCTGGCGACTTTGCCAGCAAAACTAATGGTACTGGCCCATTTGTGCTCGAGTCTTGGGTTCCTGAAGAAAAAACCACCCTCAGCGCCAATAAAAATTGGTGGGGTGAGGGTCCATATATTGATGGCCTAGAAATGCGAGTTATCCCTGATGAAGCCTCAATTATGGCGGCTCTGCGAGCTGGACAAGTTGATTTTGCACTTCTTAATGACCCGCTAATTGCCACTTTATTAATTGATGATAATTCTGTTGTTTTAAATAAAGCAACTGCACTTGCTTATCATGTTTTACAGCTCAATGCCAGCAGGGCACCGATGGATCAATTAGCATTCAGGCAAGCACTTTCTTGTGCTATTGACCGTCAAGAAGTTTTAAATACTGCTTCACTTGGCTATGGTACTGTTACTGGTCCTCTTACTATACCAGCATATCAGCTGCCAGCTTCTGAGCTTTTTTGTTATCAAAGTGATATAGCTAAAGCCAAAGAACTTCTTGCCACTGTTGATATGCCAGATAATTATAAATTTGAAATAATTGTAGCTAGCTCAGAGCCACCTACTGCCCTTTCAGAAGCTCAGAATATTCAGGCTCAACTCGCCAAAGTGGGTATAGATTCTGAAATAGTTTCGCTCGAGCTCAGTGTATATATTGACCGCTGGCTAGCTGCCGATTTTGATTCTGCAGTTGCCCTTAATGGTGGTCGTCCAGATCCATATACTATGTATGCTCGCTATTGGACCAAAGACGGCAATTTACAAAAAGTTGCTAACTATATAGATGATACGCTAGATAGCCTGATGGCCCAAGGTAGGGCAGAGACCGACCCAGCCAAGCGCTTGGAAATATTCACCGAGTTTCAAAAACATTTAGCCGAAATGTCACCGTGGATTTGGCTCTACAATGATTTTGAATACACTGCCAGCCAGCCTTATGTAAAAGGCTTTATTCCAATGTCAACCGATTCACTCTATTATCTCTCACAAGTGAAAATTGAAAGATAGTTAATCTATTACCATATTACGGTGTCGGGGATTCAACCCCGACACCCCCACAATAACCAGAATTAAGTTAAATAGCAAATTAAAAATAAACCCGTGCGAAAAATCAGCAAATAAAAAAAGGAAAA
>CAMZLP010000016.1 GCA_947311535.1 uncultured Deinococcota bacterium
GTAGACCAGATTATATTAATGCATTTTGGAGTATTGTTAATTGGAACCAAGTAGAAAAGAATTATGAAGCTGCAATGAAATAAAATTGCTAAATGTATAATTTGATTTATATCTTTAAATTAAGAAAAAGCATAGGTTTATCCTATGCTTTTTCTTTAAGGAAAGGAGGAGAATAATTATTTTCTACTTGGTTCCAATTAACAATACTCCAAAATGCATTAATATAATCTGGTCTACGGTTTTGGTAGTTTAAATAATAAGCATGCTCCCAAACATCTAATCCTAAAATAGGTGTATGGTTTGAGTAAAGAGGTGAATCTTGGTTAGCTGTTGAATATAAGTCTAGTTCACCAAAAGCATCTACTACCAACCATGCCCAACCAGAGCCAAAGCGAGTTGCAGCTGTTTTACTAAATCCTTCTTTGAATGTATCTACTGAGCCAAATTTGGCATTTATTGCAGTTAATAGTGGGCCAGATAATCGACCTTTGTCATTTGGGTTGATTATTTTCCAAAATAAACTATGATTAGCGTAGCCGCCACCATTATTGCGCACTGCTTTAGTAATATGGTTAGGCATGCTATGAATATTGCGTAATAGCTTTTCAAGGCTTACATCAGCTAATTCTGGATGTTTTTCTAAAGCTGCGTTTAAATTTGCGGTATAACCGGCATGGTGCTTACCATGATGAATCTCCATAGTTTTTGCATCAATATGTGGTTCTAATGCGTCAAAGGCGAATCCTAGTTCTGGTAATTCGAAAGCCATAATTTTTCCTCCTTGGAATTTAGCGTTTTACCGCTGGAAGTATTCCTAGCATATCAGTTGAAATTGCTTATTCATAGTTCTATAGGAACAATTCCGAATTATATTTTGATTTGAGTAGCTAAGCAGGTTTGAAAATATTAAAAATTACGTATAATAAAAAAGTGCTAGATAGGCTCGAGCTAAACAATTTTGTACTCATAGATAGTTTGGATATCAAATTATCACCTGGGTTAAATATTTTAAGTGGCGAAACCGGAGCTGGTAAATCAATAGTAGTAGATGCTTTATCACTGCTACGAGGCAACAGACTGAAGTCTTCGGTAATTAAAGAAAGCTCAGAATCAGCGCTAATACAAGCCATTTTTAAAAACGGTAGTTCAGCTGCAAGGCGCATTATGGCTAATGGGCGCAGTACCGCTAGGTTAAATGGTGAACTGGTAAAACTCACTGAACTGTCAGAGCAAATTGGCTCTAAAATTAATATCTTTGGTCAACACAATTCTCAAAATCTAACAGACGCAAAAACTCAACAGCAATTAGTTGATGAGTATCTGCCAGCAAATGCAAAAGAGCTTTTAAGAAACTACAAGGCTGATTACAAAGCTTATCTAAAAACTCTTAAACAATTAGAAGAACTGCATTTACAAATCCGTGAAAGAGCTAAGCAAATAGATATTTTAGAATTTCAAATTAATGAAATTGAAACAGCAAAACTAGACATTGATGAAATAAAAAATATTGAGGCAGAGCTCTTGCGCTTGAGAAATTCTGAACGGATAAATCAATCTTTGGCTAATGCTATTAATTTATTAAGCGAGTTGCAGCCAAGTGCCATCAGTTTAGTTGCTGAATCACATAAAAGTTTAGAATCTATAAGTCAATTTGATAAAAGCATAGAATCTTTAAGTTTTGAATTAAAAGATAGCCTTGTAAATATTGAAGCCATTAGCCAAGAACTAGAAAATATCTTTGAGAGCATTAGTGCCGAGCCAAAAAGACTGGAAGACTTAGAAAACCGAATGGCCCAAATAGACAGCTTAAAGCGCAAGTATGGTGACTCGGTTAAAGATATTATAAATTACTATGATAATACTAAAGATGAACTAAAACGCCTTTTAAATGCTGAAGCAACTCTTGTTTCGCTTAATAAGAAAAAGCTAGACTTAGAAAGCAGTTTAAATCAAGTAGCCAATAAATTACACGAATATAGACAGATAACCGCTCAAGAATTATCACAAAAGGTAAGTATTGAGGTAAAACAATTAGCAATGCCCAATGCAATATTTAAAGTAGAAGTAATAGACAAAAATATATTAGGCAAAACTGGCAAAGATGAAATCAAATTTAACTTTAGTGCAAACTTGGGGGTAAAGCCAGCAGCTTTGGCAAATATTGCCTCCGGCGGTGAGCTATCTCGAGTAATGCTTGCCCTAAATATAATTTCCACTAATGATGCAGAAATCTTAGTTTTTGATGAAGTAGACAGCGGCATTGGTGGGCAAACTGCTATAAATGTTGCCATCCTTCTTAAAAAACTTGCCCTAAAGCATCAGGTTTTAGTAGTTACCCATTTGGCCCAAGTAGCTGCTTACGCAGATTGTCACTTTTTGGTAGAAAAGCATGAGGATAAAGGCAAAACTACCATCAGCCTAAAGAAATTGGATAGGCTCGAGCAAACCCAAGAGTTAGCCCGTATGCTTTCTGGCAAAATTACCAAAGCCTCACTTGAAAATGCCAAAGAACTGTTAGAACAAGTCAAAGTTTAAAATTTTTATCATGCTTCTTAGATTATATTTGCTAAACTGAATTTGTTAAACAAATATGGGATGCTTTGCATCCTAAAAATAATCTTATGGAGGTTTCAATGCTAGAAGTTGTACTTAGTAGTGACGAAATTATTAGAGGTTTAAAGCACTATCGTAGAATTGCTAAACAAGATTTACTAAGAGCCCAAGAAACCCAAAACCCTCAAGTTTTTAGCCGACATGCCGAAATGAGGCGTGAAATATATGGAACCCTATCAAATTTTGCAGAAACACTAAGTCCAGAAGAAGTTGCTAATAAAGCCCTAGCTATGTACCAAAAATTACCTTTTGTAACAGGTACCCAAAGAAATGAACATATAGAGGTAAAAGCTCAAGAAAATGCTCTTGAGAATTTTTTTATTATGATTGGTCTTAGCCCCAAATTACGCCGAGAAGCTAGAAGTAAAAGACCATCCTTAAGCACTGCTTAATATAAAAAACCAGACAGCAAAAAAGGGCGAAATATTTCGCCCTTTTTTATTTTTAAAATTAAGATTATTCGCCTGTACTAATACCAAACTTAGTAACTTTATCCCAACCTTGCTCGTTATCTGCAGGAACAATGTATTCAAAGAAAGCAATTGTACGGTTACTAGGAGTACCATCAGTGCCAGCATAAGTAATATCACCAGAAACACCAGGATAGTTTTCAACAGCAGCTAAAGCATCACGGATTGCAGCAGCATCAGTTGACATTGCTTTATCAATTGCATGTGCAATAACGTTTAGAGTATCTGCACCAGCTAATGTAAAACCATTGAACTCAGTTGCATCTGGATTAGCAATTTTAAAGAACGATGTAAAGTCAGTTGCACGTTGGGCAGCTTCGCCAGAAAGTACATCAGCACCACCAAAACCAGTTAGTAAGTAGCCATTAAATGCCTCGCCACCACCATTTGGGCACTGAGAATCATCAGAAGCATCAGCACCTAAGATTTGCTGCTCAAAACCAGCATCTTTTAATGAAGGCATTAATGATGCACCTTCAGCACAAAAACCAGAATAATAAATTACATCGGCTTCCATACCAATAATGTCATTAATTTGAGCTGTAAAATCTACAGTATTAGCAACAAAATCAACTATTTGAGTTGTACCGCCTAAAGCTTGGAATTCAGCATCAAAGAAATTAGCTAAACCAACGCTATAGTCATCATCTTGTTGGCGGAAAATAATAGCACTTTTGCCACCTAAATCATTAAATGCATATCTAGCAGCAACTTTACCCTGAAAATCGTCAGTGTAGGCCATACGGAAAATGTAGTCACCAATTGCAGTAGTAGCTGGGTTAGTAGAGCTTACAGAAATCATAATAATACCAGCATCTTGCAATACTTCACCAGCAGGAATACTCATACTAGATGCAATAGCACCAAGTACAGCAACAACACCTTCATCAACAAAACGGTTAGCACAGGCTACAGAACCTTCAACTGTTGTAGCATTATCGCAAATTGATAGTTCAATTTGGTCAGCGTTAGGGCTTTGGGCCAGGGCTGTTTCGATACCTTTTAAGGCTGTATTACCAATAGTAGCAAAACGACCAGAAAGCTCGAGGTTAACTCCAACTTTCACCTGAGCAAAACTAATGCCCATTAACAAAACCAATAGAATAGCTAATAGCTTTTTCATAAAATTTCTACCTCCATATTTCATCACAGGTTGTGATGTGTTTTCATAATAACCATGAATAAATTGGCTGTCAATCTTCAAAATTAAGTTTGCCTTAATTTTACCTTGGCTAATTATTAATTTTAATACTATATCTTTTAGATAAATACTTTTACAATCAAGCTCCTTCAGAGCAATTTAAAAGATTAAAACTGCACTACTATTTTTTTAGCCATAGCTAAGTTGAAATTATTTTAACTTTAATAAATTTATGATTTCGATACTATTATTCCTGCATTAAGTCGAGTTTTTGTAGCAATATTAGGCAAATGCTATTGACATTTTGCATTTTGTATATCATTATAGTTGCAGATTGACCATTTTGGAGGAAATATGGCTGCATCAAAAGCAAGTATTAAAAAAGCCCTTAAAGACAATAACGTAAAATTTTTACGTTTACAATTTGTAGATATTTTAGGCTACAACAAAAATATCGAAGTTCCAGTTTCACAATTTGAAAAAGCATTAGATGGCGAAGTAATGTTTGATGGCTCTTCTATTCAAGGTTTTACTAGGATTGAAGAATCAGACATGTTACTAAAACCTGATTTAGACACTTTTTTAGTTTTTCCAGACATTATTGAAAATGCAGGGCAAGGTAAAGTTGCTCGGCTAATATGTGATGTTGCTCTGCCAGATGATAGCCCTTTTGATGGTGACCCGCGTACAATACTCAAAAGACAAATTGCTAGGTTAAAAGATTTTGGCTTTGATAACTTAAGCGTTGGGCCAGAGCCTGAATTCTTTTTGTTTGAAAGAGATATTAATGGTGCTGCGACCACTCAAACAAACGACGCAGCAGGCTACTTTGACCTAGCTCCGGTTGATAAGGGTGAAGATGCCAGACGCGAAATGGTAAATGCACTTGTAGATATGGATTTTGAAATTGAAGCAGCTCATCACGAAGTTGCTCCGGGGCAACATGAAATTGATTTTAAATATGATGACGCACTAACTACCGCTGATAGGATTTCAACATTTAAACTTGTTGTTAAAAAAGTTGCTCTTAACCAAGGTTTACATGCTACCTTTATGCCAAAACCAAAAGGTGGTATGAATGGCTCTGGAATGCATGTACATTTATCATTATTTAGCAAAGGTAAAAATGTTTTTTATGACGAAAAGGCAGATCTTGGTCTTTCTAAAACAGCTTTACAGTTTATAGCTGGTCTATTAGAGCACTCGGCAAATATGACTGCTATTACCAACCCTATTGTTAATTCTTATAAACGCTTAACTCCTGGTTACGAAGCACCAACAAATATTGCTTGGAGCGCCTCTAACCGAAGCGCTATGATTCGTATACCTGCTCGTAGAGGATTAGGCACTAGAGCAGAATTGCGCAGCCCAGACCCAGCAGCCAACCCCTATTTGGCCCTAACAGTAATGCTTGCTGCTGGTTTAGATGGAATAGAACGCAAATTAACACCACCACCAGCAATTCAACGTAATATTTATAAAATGAGTGTACGTGATCGCCGCAAGCATAAAATCAAAGAACTACCAGCAACCTTGCGTGAGGCACTTGTTGAGCTTAAAAAAGACAAGGTCTTAAAAGAAGCTTTAGGTGAGCATATTTTTAATAGCTTTATTTCTGCAAAAGCAAAAGAATTTGATGATTATAGAATAACCGTTCATGATTGGGAATTGGATAATTATCTAGACGAATATTAAATAAGAATTAAAAACAACTTAAAGAGGTGTATTAATACACCTCTTTATTTTTTGAGCCTAATTGAGCTGATAAAACGCCGCCTAATAAGCCAAACAAATGCCCTTGCCAAGAGACACCTTTGGTAATTGGTAGAACTCCAAATATCATAGTGCCATAAAGAACCCCAACTACAATTGCTACTAACAAAGTGCTAAGGCTGCGCTCAAAATATGCAGAAGCCAATAGGTAGCCTAAGTATCCAAAAATAATAATACTTGCACCTAAATGCACCGTATTAGGCCCGCCAAAAAGCCAAGTTCCTAAACCACCAATAAGCCAGATAATTGCAGTGGTTTTTATATATTGAGGTAGGCCTTTTAACATTACAAAAAAACCCAGTACCAAAAATGGAATTGTATTTGAAGCCAAATGAGTAATACTACCGTGCAAAATTGGAGCAAAGATAATTCCAGAAAGACCTGAGATACTGCGTGGTCTTATACCGAAGCGATTAAATGGTTGACCAAACAAGCTAGAAATGAGCTCTATAAGCCACATTAAAGCAACAATACCGAGCAGAATTTTAACGCTTTCTTGCCAATCTTTTCTAATATTCATATTCATCATCATTAGTATGACACAATAACAATTAATTTTCCCCCTACTAAAGTATTACTGTCTTCTAATAATGCTTAGAAAATAAATATTAATATTAGACTTAAATCTGAAAGAATAAGGCTAAGAATTAATAAAGGAGCTTTGATTTATATGAAAAAAACCGCCTTAGTTACTGGCGCATCAGCAGGAATTGGCCTAGAGCTAGCCAAAGAATTTGCTGCAGCTGGCTATAATCTTGTTTTAGTTGCTAGGTCTAAAGATAAGCTGGACAAGCTCGCCCAAGAGATTCAAGAAACTAGCGAAGTGAAAGTATTGATAGTAGCAAAAGATTTATTAGCTCAAAATGCCTGCCAAGAAATATATGATGACTTAGAATCACAAGGAATTAAGATTAGTTGTTTGGTAAATAATGCTGGTTTTGCTAACTATGGTAGCTTTGCCAAAGCAGATATTAAAAAAGAATTAGCCTCAATACAGTTAAATGTAGTTGCACTAACTGAACTCACATGGCTATTTATGCAGGATATGCTCGAGCATAATCAATCTGAAATCCTAAACGTAGCTTCAACCGCAGCATTTTTCAGTGGCCCTTATATGGCTGTTTATTATGCTACCAAAAACTATGTATTAGCATTTAGCGAAGCGCTATCAGTAGAACTAAAGGATACTGGCATTACAATATCAACTCTTTGCCCTGGGCCAACCTATTCAGATTTTCAGGCAACGGCCAAGATGGAGAACTCAAAGCTGGTAAAAGGTAAAAAAATGATGACTTCGGCAGAAGTTGCCAGAATTGGCTATCAAGGCTTAAAAGCTAAAAGAGCAATAGTAATTCCAGGACTTATGAATAAAATCCAAGTACTTGCCCCACGTTTTTTACCAAGACGATTAATGAAAGTAATTTTGGCTAATATGCAAAAAGATGATAGCAATCTATAACTTCTATTTAGATTAAAGATTCTATAGCCAAATCCAGATAAGATGGTATATAGATTTGTCGGAGCTAAGTCGCGGAAATTGCTTTTGACGATATTAAAATTAGGCTAAGGCTTATTGCAGCCTACAAGTTTTTAATGGAGGTATATATCGTGAAAAGGTTAGCTAAGAATAAAAAAAGTAAGAGCAAAAACTGCTCTTACTTTTAATTATAAGCAAAAACTAAAAAAGTTTAAGCTAGTTCAGGAAAGAAAATACCAATTTCACGCTCTGCCGTTGCCGGAGCGTCTGAACCATGAACTACATTTTCATCTAAAGTAGTCGCTAAATCACCACGAATACTACCCATAGTTGAATCTGCAGGATGGGTTTCACCCATCATCGTGCGCCAAGCAGCAACTGCTCCTTCGCCTTCTAAGACCATAGCTACAACAGGGCCACTAGTTATAAAACTAACTAAGCCATTATAAAATGGCTTGCCTTTGTGTTCACCATAGTGGTTTTCAGCTATTTCTGGCGTTATTTGCATAAGCTTCATAGCTACTATTTTAAGACCCTTTTTCTCAATGCGAGAAATTATTTCACCGACCAGATTGCGTTTTACACCATCTGGCTTAACCATTGCATAAGTGCGTTCAATTGCCATAACGTGCAAGAGAATATCATAAAGCGAAGCTTTTTGTCTGTAAAAACTGACATCATTATAATTCTTAATCCTGCCTTAATTTAATCTCATCAATTATCTCACCTAAAAAGATTAGAATATAGAAGAAAGTAGAGGGATATTTATGTCAAAATCAAATCTTATCAAACTATCATTTCTTACAATTCTATTAACTCTGTTAACATCTTGTGGAAATTTTACGGTCACAATAGACATAGGCTTACCACCAGGAATAAAAATCTCTAATGCTGGCTATTCTACCAATTTTACTAAAGTAATAGATGGCAAAACTCAATTTGTAATTTGTAATGATAAAACAACAAATCTAACCTACCACTTTAATTATACTGGCCCTTTAAATTCTTGGTCATCATTTTTAAAGGGGGTAACCACTGGCACAACAAAAGCTCAGGCCAACTTTACATCTGCTGATATATTTGACCCTGTAAATAAAGAGGTAAAAGTAACTTATGGTATTGCAAATCATGTTGCGCCATTAGCTGTAGAGCCTATTGGTACTACAGGAATAGTTCCTGTTCCAAAAGCTACTGTCCTTGGTTATACCAAGCTATTTGTTAATATAAACGGCTACTCAAAATCACATCAGCTTGTA